>JBBKVZ010000349.1:0-4632 GCA_037968715.1 Pseudomonas sp. | reverse complement strand
GTAACCGCACAGTAACGATCGCAGCCCCAACAAATGCGCTCGGGGTGCTTGGGGTTCAACGGGAATGGCTTACTCATAATTGACTCCACAGCGTGCTACCAGCCTGCTCGCGTCGCTTGCCAAGCGCCATACCCCAAGCAAGGTACCTCTTGTGCACTGCATAAATTCCGCAAAAATTGACGCGAATCATTATTAGTTAGATTCAATATCTCTAACCTTTGGCCATCTTCCCCTGCCAAAGGTTACTCACCATGAGCCCTCGCCTGCTGTTTACCCTCACCGCCCTGCTGGCTGCCAGCAGCAGCTACGCCAAGGAATACCCGATTGGCGCACCGCAAACCTGCGCCGGCATGGAAGTTGGGGCGGTGTATCTGCAACCCATCAGCATGGACCCGCCAGGCATGATGCGTGCCGCCGCAGAGTCGGATGTACACATGGAAGCCGATATCCGCGCCCTAGAGAGCAACGCCCACGGCTTCCAAGAAGGCAGCTTCGTGCCGTACCTGAGCGTGCGTTATCGGCTGAGCAAAACCGGCAGCGAGCAGGTGTTGGAGGGAGACTTCCACGCCATGGTGGCCAACGACGGCCCGCACTACGGCGACAACCTTAAGTTGCTCGGCCCAGGCAAATATCAGCTGACTTACTGGGTCAGCGCGCCCGGCGGCCATGGCCAACACTTCGGTCGGCATACCGACAAAGAAACCGGCGTCGCGCCATGGTTCACCCCGTGCGAGCTGAACTACAGCTTCATCTTCGCCGGTATCGGCAAAAAAGGCGGCTACTAAGCCACTCAACGCGCCTTGGCTGTGCGCCCTGTGCTGGAGAACCGCGAATGCAACTGGCCACTTTTATCTGCGCTACTGCCCTGTCCTGCGCAGCGTTCGGTGCACCGTTGCCCAGCTATGAGCTGCAGGTGCGCGACGGGCATTTCACCCCGGCCAATCTGCAAGTAGCCGCCGGGCAACGCTTCAAGATCATCGTGCATAACCTGGGTCAGGGGCCGGTGGAGTTTGAAAGCACCCCGCTGCGCATCGAGAAGGTGCTCAGCCCCGGCGTCAGCTCCTTTGTCGTCATCCACCCACTGAAACCCGGCAGTTATGGCTTTTTCGACGAATTCCATCCCGACCTGCCCGCCGGGGTGATCGAAGCGCGTTGATCCGTTAATTTCGAGGTGTCCCCATGGAACAAGCCCTGCTGATCGTCTGGCGCGAAAGCGTCGAAGCGTTGCTGGTGATAGGTATTTTATCTGCTTGGTTGCGTAACCAGCCCGGCCAACAGCAAGCCATGCGTTATCTGTGGAGCGGAGTTGCTCTCGGTCTGTTGTTTGCCGGGTTACTTGCCGGTTTGATGACCCTGGCCGGCAACTGGATGAACGGCCCCAGCGGCGAATGGTTCCAAGCCAGTTTGAGCCTGATCGCCAGCCTGCTAATTTTACAAATGGCCTGGTGGATGGCGCGGCGCGGCGGACAATTGCGTCAACAACTGGAGCAACAGGCCGGGGCCGCGTTGCAGCAAGGTCGGCTATTTAGCTTGGCACTCTTGGTGGCGTTAGCCGTGGCCCGTGAGGGCAGCGAAACGGTGATATTCCTGTATGGCGTCAGCGCTTCAGGCAACCCCGCTAACCTCGCGTTAGGGGCCGTGCTCGGCGCACTGCTGGGCTTACTGTGTTTTGCCCTGCTGCAGGCTGGCAGCCGCTTTATTGCTTGGCCGCAGTTCTTCTTATTCAGCAAATGGCTGCTGATTCTGCTCGGCGGCGCCCTGCTGATCAGCGCCCTAGACCGCGCCAGCGGCCAGTGGATGGCCCTCGAGTTACCCGAGCAACTGTACAACCTGATCAGCACACCCTTGTGGGACAGCTCCGCCCTATTAAATGACGGCAGTCGCGGCGGCGCTTTGCTGGCCAGCCTAACCGGCTACCGGGCGATGCCCTCAACGCTGCAAGCACTGCTACTGGGCGGTTACTGGTTGTTGGCTTGGCGTGTGCTGCGTACACCACGTTTGGTCGTGCCGAGCAATCTGCCGTGAATATCGCCATCAGTGCATGGCTGACCCAGGCAGGACATGCCATGCGCCGCCACGGCGGGCTAATCCGCCGCGTGCAATGGGTGGTGGTGGTGTTTTATGCCGTGCTGCTGGTCATCCCCGCGCTCCTGCCGTTGCCGCCGACCGAAGCAGGCATGCTGAATAACCTGACCCTGCTCGCGCAGTTTATGTTCTGGGGGCTGTGGTGGCCCTTTGTGCTGCTCTCGATAGTGCTATTTGGCCGCCTCTGGTGCGGCGTTTTGTGCCCGGAAGGCGCCTTAAGCGAATGGGTCAGCCAACGCGGTTTGGGCCGAGGCACGCCGCGCTGGATGCGTTGGGGCGGCTGGCCAACCCTGGCCTTTTTGCTGACCACCTTATACGGACAGCTGATCAGCGTTTACGACTACGCCCAAGCCGCGCTGCTGATTCTTGGCGGCTCGACCGTGGCGGCGATGCTGGTGGGCTTTCTGTATGGCCGTGGCAAACGGGTGTGGTGCCGCTACTTGTGCCCGGTCAGCGGCGTGTTCGCGCTATTGGCCAAGCTGGCGCCCATGCACTTTTATGTGGATGAACAGCGCTGGCGCGCCAATACCGCGGCCCATCTGCCACCACCCAATTGCGCGCCACTGCTGGACATTCGCCGGATGCGCGGCGCCTCTGCCTGTCATGCGTGCGGGCGGTGCAGCGGCCAGCGCGATGCGGTGCAGCTGATTGCCCGCTCCAGCAGTGAAGAGATCGTCCGCTACGGCAATAATCCCGACAACCAATGGGAAGTCCGCCTGTTGCTCTACGGGGTAATCGGTCTGGCCATGGGCGCCTTTCAGTGGACGTTGAGCCCTTGGTTTATCAGCCTCAAGCAAGGCATGGCCGAATGGCTGGTGGCCCGCGATATTTTCTGGCCACTAGAAGCCAATGCGCCTTGGTGGTTGCTGACCCATTACCCGCAACTGAATGACGCCTTCACGTGGCTGGATGGTCTGGCCATCAGCCTCTATCTGCTGGCCGCCAGTTTGCTGTTGGGCGGCAGCCTTCACCTGCTGCTGAGCCTCGCCAGCCGCTTGGCCGGACAAACCCCAGCCTTCGCCCGTCAGCTGATGCTGTGCCTGATTCCCCTCGGCGCAGCCGGGCTGTTTCTCGGCCTGTCGGCCACCACGGTAAAACTGCTGCGCTATGAAGGCCTGGCGCTACTTTGGGTACAACCAAGCCGCGCCGCCTTGCTCGGCGCGGCCATAGCCTGGTGCCTATGGCTGAGTTGGCAAGTGTGTAGCGCCCTACCCGCCGCTCGCAAGGTTGCATTGCTGCTAAGCATGGCGTTGGCTTGCAGCCTGCCGGGCTATGGCTGGTGGCTGCAGTTTTGCGGTTGGTGAGTGCCGCATCAATAACTGCACCGCGCCGCGCCAAAAAAGGCTGTGCCCCAGTGAACCGGCACGCTCTGGCGTGACGTTGACCCAGTAGGCGGGGTTTTAGCCGTCAAACAGCAGAGCCAAAAAAGCCCGCTAACGGCACACTTAGCGGGCGGTATTTCGGTCACTGCTGGGCAGCGTTAACGCGACTACAAGGCTTTGCGCAGTTCGGCCAACAGCGCCTGGTCGGCCTTGGCTTTCAGGGTGCTGCTGCTGGCGATCAGTTGCCCTTGGCCATTCAGCAAACTAACCCGCGTGTTATGGCTAATTTCGCCATTCTCTAATTGCCGATACTTGATTTGCAGCGCTGCCGCCAGCGCGCGGGTTTGTCCTTCGTCGGCGGCCACTGCGAGGCGAAAGATGCTGCTGTCAATTTTGTGCATGTGCATCAGGTGCTGCAATGTAGTCGGCGTGTCGTGCTGCGGATTCAGGCTGACCAGCAGTACTTTAATACTGCCCGGTGCTGGTTTTAGTTCGGCGATGGTGCGTTGCAGGCTTTCCATCAACACCGGGCAAGCCGACGCGCAGTCGCCATAGAACATGCTCACCAGCAAAGGCTGACCGGCCATTTCCCGCCAGTCGAAACTCACTCCATTGGCGTCAGTCAGGGCCACTGGCAAACCGTACAACGAGTCGGCGGGCAGGCTCGCCTGCGTTGCGCTTACCCCAGTTTCCTGCGCCCAAGGGGCAACGCCTGGGGTAAGCAACAGCGCGCTGACCAGCAGCGTATGGCGCAGCACTTGAGCAAATCGAACAGGCTGATTCATGGTTTAACTCCAGATAACGATAAAGATGCCGGCTCTTCGCGCACACAGCGAAAGCCCAAATAATTGCCGCCCTGATTGGCCTCCATCGCGGCCAACAAGGCCAAGCGAATCAAGATGGCGTAGTTGGTTTTGTCGCCCAACGACAAGGCCGCACCGCCGCAGAACTCCAACTGCTTGGCTTCGTTCTGGGTACGGCTGTCGGCGCTGACAAATAAGCCATTGAAGTCTTCGACCCACTCCCATGTCAGGCCGTGCAGGTCCTGAATGGCATAGAAGTTGGCGGGTTCTAAACCAATCGCCTGCGGCGGCAGATTGGCCGGCCGTGAGTACCAGCCGAGAATGCGCGCCAGCCAAATGGGGTCTTGGCGGGCATCGGCATGTTGTTCATCGGCCGCAGCGGCAAACTCCCACTCGTACCAACGCGGCAAACGCGCCTGCTC
>JBBKVZ010000348.1:0-9686 GCA_037968715.1 Pseudomonas sp. | reverse complement strand
CGATAAGGATCAGCATCCGCCCAGCTTTGCGCTGCATTCAATGACTCAAACTCAGCGACAATCAAGCTGCCACTAAAGCCTGCTGCACCAGGATCGATGCTGTCGATGGCCGGGTTCGGCCCCGCCAAAACCAGGCGGCCTTCGTTTTGTAGTTGCTGCAGGCGGGCGAGGTGGGCTGGCCGCGCCGCGCCGCGCTGTTCTAGGGAGTTAGCGACGTCGGTGGCGATAATGGCGTACAGCATGTTTATTCCTTTGGCTCGGTCGTTGGGGTGGCCAGCTCGGTTGGCTCGGTGTCATGTATATGCCGGGCAAGGTAGAAACCCTGCGCGACCAGAAACAGCAAGGTCATGCCTAGGCTGCCAAACACCTTGAAGTCGACCCAGATACTTTCAAAGGTAAAGGCGACAAACAGGTTAGCGCTGCCAGCAACCAGGAAAAACGCAATCCAGGCCAGATTTAGGCGTTTCCAGATTTCTGCGGGCAGGCTGATGGCGTGACCCATCATGCGTTCAATCAAAACCTTGTCGCCAAACCAGTGGCTGGCGGCAAAACCCAGAGCAAACAGCCCGTTAAGCACCGGTGCTTTGAGTTTTAGAAAAGTTTCGTCGTGCAACGCCAAGGTAATGCCGCCAAACAGCAGGCAGGCCGCAAGGGTCAGCCATTGGCCTTTTTCAAGCCGCCGCTGAATAACCAATAAAGCCCCGTAGACCAGCACAGATGCGCCAATCAGCACGGCCGTAGCGCTGAAGATGCCACCCACTTGAACGCTTTGCCCGGCAAATTCGATGCTGCGCGGGTCCATTTTAAATACGATGAAAAACAGCAGGAGCGGGATGAAATCGATGAATTGTTTCACAGCGGCAGCCAGAACGAGGATGAGGCGGCATAATAGCAAACATCAAACTAATCGAAAGCAGCAGCCTTATGAACGTAGACCTGCATTGCCACAGTAGCGCTTCCGACGGTGCCCTTGCGCCGGCCGTGGTGGTTGCGCGCGCCCATGAGCATGGGGTGCAGATGCTGGCCCTGACCGATCACGACACCCTTGAGGGTTTAACTGAAGCACGAGTTGCCGCCGATGCCCTGGGCATGCAGTTGGTTAATGGGGTGGAACTCTCCTGTGTGTGGGGTGGGGCGACCATTCATATCCTTGGCTACGGTTTTGCGCTGGATGCCCCAGAGTTGGTTAAAGCGATTAGTGAGCTGCACGCGGGCCGCTGGTTGCGCGCCGAAGAAATCAGCCAGCGCCTTGCCGCCAAAGGCATGCCTGGTGCTTTAGCCGGTGCGCGGGCGGTGCAGCAGGAGTTGGGCGACAGTGGCAATGCTCCGGCCCGGCCGCACTTTGCCGAGTTTATGGTGCGTGCGGGCTTTGTCCGTGATCGCGCTGAGGCGTTTCGCAAATGGCTAGGCTCCGGCAAATTGGGCGATGTGAAGCAGCATTGGCCGAGCTTGCCGGAAGCGGTGGCCACATTGCGCGGCGCCGGGGCTTGGGTCAGCTTGGCGCACCCGTGGCAGTACGATTTCACGCGCAGTAAGCGGCGCAAACTGATTATCGAATACCAAGGCGCCGGCGGTCAGGCCTTGGAGGTGGTGAATGGCATGCAACCGGCTGAACAAGTCGGTGGTTTGGCTATATTGGCCCGCGAGTTTGGCTTGATGGCCAGTGTCGGCAGCGATTTTCATGCTCCCGGCGAGTGGTCTGAACTGGGCTTGCATCGCCCGTTACCGGAAGATTTATTGCCATTGTGGACGCGCTTCGATGAATATCGGCCCGCCGTTAATTGCTGAAGAGGGACCTTTCGTGAGTCAGTTTTTCCAGATTCACCCGCAAAACCCGCAGCCCCGCTTGATTAAACAGGCGGTAGAGATCATTCGGGCTGGCGGTGTGATTGTGTATCCGACCGATTCCTCTTACGCCATTGGTTGCCATATTGGCGACAAGGCGGCGGTTGAGCGCATTCGTCGTTTGCGCCAGCTAGACGACAAACACAATTTCACCTTGATCTGTTCTGATCTGTCCCAGTTAGGCGTGTTTGCCAAGGTCGATACCGGCGCGTTTCGCCTGCTCAAAGCCCATCTGCCGGGGCCGTATACCTTTATCTTGGATGCCACCCGGGAAGTGCCGCGCATGTTGATGCACCCCAAGCGGCGCACCATTGGCTTGCGGGTGCCGGAGCATCCCATTGCCATGGCCCTGCTGGCCGAGTTAGGTGAACCGCTGATGAGCGTGAGCTTGATCATGCCCGGCGAGGCCGAGCCGTTGGGCGACCCGTACGAGATGCGCCAACTGCTGGAGCATCATGTTGACCTGATTATTGATGGCGGTGTGTGCAGCAATGAGGCCTCGACCGTGATCAGCTTGGTTAACTCGCAACCTGAGGTGCTCCGCATCGGCTGTGGCGATCCTTCGGCGTTTATTGCGTGACTGTAGCTGTCACTGAACAGGCCGCAGGGCCTGTAGAGCAAACGCGCGTGCCCGAGCAGCAAGAGCTGCAATTGGCCATGGTCTATGGCCAAGCACTGACCGAGATGCCGGTCGATCTGTACATTCCACCCGATGCACTTGAGGTATTTCTGGAAGCCTTTGAGGGGCCTCTGGATTTACTGCTGTACCTGATTCGCAAGCAGAATATCGACGTGCTGGACATTCCCGTGGCCGAGATCACTCGGCAATACATGGGCTATGTCGAGCTGATGCAGTCGGTGCGCTTGGAGTTGGCGGCGGAGTATTTGCTGATGGCGGCCATGCTCGCTGAGATCAAATCGCGCATGCTGCTGCCGCGCTCGGCGGCGTTGGAAGAAGAGGAAGACGACCCGCGCGCCGAGCTGATCCGTCGCCTGCAAGAGTACGAGCGCTATAAAGCCGCAGCAGAAGGCTTAGACGAACTGCCGCGAGTGGGCCGCGATATCACCGTGCCGGGCTTAGAGGCGCCGCAAGCGCGGGCGCGCAAGTTATTGCCGGATGTCAGCTTGGAAGAGTTACTGCTGTCGATGGCCGAGGTGCTGCGCCGCGCCGACATGTTTGAAAGTCACCAGATTAGTCGCGAGACGCTGTCTACCCGCGAGCGCATGAGCGCAGTGCTGGAGGCCTTGAAAGGGGGGGCTTTTGTACCCTTTGCGGCGTTGTTTTTGGCTGAGGAAGGACGCCTTGGGGTCGTGGTGACCTTTATGGCGATTCTGGAACTGATCAAAGAGTCGTTGGTGGAATTGGTGCAAAACGAAGACTTTGGAGCGATCCATGTGCGGGCACGGGCCGAATGAGTCACTTCGCGCATGTCGGCTTCCCGTCAAATAAACAGCGCTCCTGACCCTTTAAGATCAACCGCGACGCCTGGCGCCGCAGATAAAGAATCCCACCATGAACCTGAATGAACCGCGTGAGTTGGCCTCGCTACTGGAGGCGTTTCTGTTGGCCAGCGGCAAGCCGCAGTCGTTGGAGCGCTTTTACGAGCTGTTTGAAGAGGCCGAGCGGCCCGCGCCTGCAGTCTTCAAAAAAGCCTTAAGCGTGTTGGCCAAGTCCTGTGAAGGGCGGGCTTTTGAGTTGAAAGAAGTGGCCACCGGTTACCGCCTACAAGTGCGCGAGCGTTTTGCGCCGTGGGTGGGGCGTTTGTGGGAGGAACGCCCGCAACGTTATTCGCGGGCCATGCTCGAGACCTTGGCGCTGATTGCCTATCGCCAACCCATTACTCGTGGTGAGATCGAAGATGTGCGCGGCGTGGCGGTTAACAGTCACATCGTGAAAACCCTGCTCGAGCGTGAGTGGATTCGTGTGGTCGGTTACCGCGATGTACCGGGCAAACCGGCCATGCTGGCCACCACCAAGTTGTTTCTCGATCACTTCAACCTGAAGGGCTTGGATGAGTTGCCGACCATGGCGGCCTTGCGTGAGCTGGAGCCCGAGCCGTTATTTGCCGCAGACGATGATCTGCCCGCGCCGGCGGGCTTGCAGGCACGGGTTGATGCTGAGGCAGGGGACGAGGTAGCGAGTGAGCTGCGTGATGAAACCAGCTTTCACAGCCTGTTAGTTGAGCTGGATGATATGGAGTCTGGCTTGAAGAGTGATTTTGATGATCTGCTCAGCTCGCTGGGTGAGTCTGCGCCGGCAGATGATGCGCCTGAGCTTGAGCCGGAGCTTGAGTTTGAGCGTGTTGAGCCGGGGCAATCGCCCGTCGGCGAATAGGCGCCAGGCCTCCTGTACAAAAAACAGACAGTCGGCCGCGAAGCTTGAACCCCGGTGCGTGCGTGCGCGGCATAATCGGCGTATGCTTCGCGCCCTTTTGGCGAATGTTCGCCTTTACGCAATGACTGCACAGCATTTATTGCGCTTCATCTACTGCTACACCGGGAGGTGCCAAGATGAGTGATACCGAATTAGGTCCAGCTGGCGAGAAACTACAGAAAGTATTAGCGCGTATGGGCCTCGGCTCGCGTCGCGATCTGGAAACTTGGATCAGCCTTGGCCGCGTCAAGGTTAATGGTGTGGTGGCTAAGCTGGGCCATCGCGTCGACTCGCTGGATGCCATCAGCCTTGATGGTCGTCTGCTCAAGCGCGAAGAAGGCGCCGAGTCGGTCCGTCGCGTGTTGATCTACAACAAGCCAGACGGCGAGATCTGCACCCGTGACGACCCAGAAGGTCGGCCTACCGTATTTGACCGTTTGCCCAAGCCTAAAGAAGGCCGCTGGATCAATATCGGTCGTCTGGACATCAATACCACCGGCTTGCTGATGTTTACCACCGATGGTGAGTTAGCCAACCGCCTGATGCACCCCTCGTTTCAGATGGACCGTGAATACGCCGTGCGCGTACGCGGTGAAGTCGACGAAGAGATGCTTGAGCGCTTGAAAGCTGGCGTGGTGCTGGAAGACGGCCCCGCGCGCTTTACCGACATCAAAGAAGCTCCTGGCGGTACCGGTTTTAACCACTGGTACCACTGCGTGGTGATGGAAGGTCGTAACCGTGAAGTACGCCGTCTGTGGGAATCCCAAGGCGTGGTGGTCAGCCGTTTGAAGCGCGTGCGCTTTGGCCCGGTATTTATGACCTCTGAGCTGACCATGGGCCGTTGGCGCGAAATGGGCCAGCGCGAAATCGACATCCTCAGTGAGGAAGTTGGTTTGACTCCGGTGGCTCTGCCAGCCATGACCGACAAGGCCCGTGACAAGCTGGTGCGTCAGCAGCGTAAATCGGCTAAGCCGGTCGGTCGTGCCGGCCGCCAAGAGCGCGTGTTGCGTCCAGCCAGTGGTGGACGTGGCGAGCGTGCGGCAAGTGCTGATGCCAGCCGTGGCTCGCAGGTAGCAGAGCGTCCGAACGACACTCGGCGTCCGGCTAAGCCGTCTGCTCGTTCGCCGCAAGAGTCGGGCGAGCGTTCAACGCGCAAGCCAGGCGCTGCGCCAGACAAGCGTCGCGGCCCGGCTGCTGGCGAAGGTCAGCGTCCAGGTTTTGGTCGCGGTCCACGCAAGCCGCAGTAATTTGCCGGTTGCTTGGTGAATAAAAAAGGGCTCCATTCGGAGCCCTTTTTTTGTGTGTGGTTTGTATCGATTTTGCCGCGTGCGGCAGGTTACTGCTTTAGCTGGCCACCACTAAGCGGTTACGGCCGTCATGCTTGGCGCTGTACATGGCGGTGTCGGTGCGTTTCATCAGGCTGTCGATCATTTCGCCGTTCTGCAGCGTGGCGCAGCCGAGGCTGATAGACAACTCAATGGCAACGCCCTGAGCCAGGCATTGCAAATCCATTACGGCGCGGCGTAAGCGTTCGCCAATCATTGCCGCCGCTTCGCTGTTGGTATTGGACATCACCACGAGAAACTCTTCGCCACCAAAGCGGAACACCATATCGATGTTGCGCAGTTGTGCTTTCAGAGTGGCAGCCAGCGCTTTGAGTACTTCGTCGCCAGTGCTGTGACCAAAGTTATCGTTGATGCGTTTGAAGTGATCGAGGTCGAGCATCAGCAGCGACAAGGGCTGTTGGCCGCGTTGGGCAAGCCTCACTTCGCGCTGCAGAACTTGATCCATTGCCAAGCGATTACCGGTGTCGGTCAGTGGGTCGCGCAGGGCGCTGCGCATGGCACTGCGATACATCAAAGCATTGCGTAGTGGGAATAGCAGGCTGGCCAGTAGCGATTCGAGTTGGCTGAGTTCTTCTTCCGTAAAGCGTATGCCGCGGCGAAAGGTCAGCTCGCCGAGGTATTCACCTTCGTGGCTGAGGCGGTAGCTGGCCGAGTGACTGGCGCGCACGCCCATCTCTATGTTGAGGTCGCTGACGGTTAACTGATAACCCAGGGCATCCAGAGGCACCAAGCGTTGCACTTCACGAAAGAACAAGCTGAAGATACGTTCGACTTCGAGGCTGGTCTGCAATTGCAGGGTTAACTGCTGACGCAATTGCGCCAAGCTGACCGGACGCAAGGATTGGCTACGGTTGCCCGAGAAGCCCAAGCGTTGCAGTTTGGCTGCGTCGAAATCGATGGTGTTGGTTTGATTGTGGGAAATCATGCTAAACCTCAGGCACTCAGTGCGGCGACACTGTGCTTAAAGCGATTTCCATGCCATCTACGATTTATTTATTAAAAGTCGTTGTATTTCAATTGATTAGGCTTTTTGTCTGGTGCTTCGCGGCAAGCGTTTGCCGGTACTTTGGCGTTGAAGCTGGCAATGTGCTGCCGTTCACAAAACGTGCCGCCGGAAAACCGGCGGCACCGGTCTTACTGGGCGTCGAAAGCTTGACCGTTGACGCCGGCGCTGTCTGGGCCCATGAGATACAGGTACAGCGGCATTAGTTCGGCTGGCAGTGGATTGCTGCTTGGGTTTTCGCCTGGATAAGCTTGGGCGCGCATGTCAGTGCGCGTGGCGCCAGGATTCACGCTGTTGGCACGCCCCGGGCAGATGCCATCCATTTCGTCGGCGAGTACTTGCATCAGACCTTCATTGGCAAACTTGGACACCGCATAGGCGCCCCAGTACGCACGGCCTTTGCGGCCGACACTGCTGGAGGTGAAAATCACCGAGGCGTCAGTCGAGAGTTTCAGCAAAGGCAACATGCTGCTGGTCAGCATGAAGGTGGCGTTAACGTTGACCTGCATGACGCGCATAAAGTTGTCGCCAGACAATTGTTCGATTGGCGTGCGTGGGCCGAGGATGGCTGCGTTATGCAGAATACCGTCAAGATGGCCAAACTCGCGCTCAACCATGGCGGCGAGTTCGTCGTATTGGTGGGCCAGTGCGGTTTCTAAGTTGAAGGGGATAACCGCCGCCTGCGGATGACCGGCTTCGGCGATGGCGTCATAGACCTGATTGAGGTTGGCTTCAGTCTTGCCCAGCAGCAGAACTGTAGCGCCGTGGGCGGCAAAAGTTTTGGCGGCGGTGGCGCCGATGCCGCGACCGGCACCGGTAATCAAAATAACGCGGCCCTTCAAGAGGTCGGGGCGGGCGGTGTAATCAAACATGGCAAAGTCTCTTGGCTGGGTAGGGCGGCTTTGCCGCACAGGTGTAGGTTGAATAAGGCGGTTTCGCCGCTAAGCGGCAGCCTGCCTGGCGTTAGCGCCGGTAAATTGTCAGCAGGAGCACAGGGCGCGATCCAGCAGGGCGCGTAGCTCTGCCGGGTGATCAACTACGGCATCTGCGCCCCAGTGATCGGGATTGTCGTCGCGGTGGATATAGCCGTAGCGCACGGCAGCGGTGCGGGTGCCGGCGGCGCGTCCAGATTCAATGTCGCGCAGGTCATCGCCGACAAACAATACGCTGGCTGGCTCCAGGCCCAGGCGTGAGCAGGCCAACAACATCGGCTCTGGGTCAGGCTTGGTATTTGTCACGTGCTCAGGGCAAATAAGAATGGCCGAACGCTGTGCTAAACCCAGTTGCTGCATGATGGGCTCGGCGTAGCGCAGGGGCTTGTTGGTGACTACGCCCCAAATCAAATTGGCCTGTTCGATGTCGGCCAGCAGCTCTGCAATACCGTCAAACGGGCGAGTAAACACGGCGCAGTGCTGTTGATAGCGATCCAGAAACTCTTGGCGCAAAGCCGCGAATTCGGCAGCGTTTGGGTCCATCGCAAAGGCGCTGGCGACCATGGCGCGGGCGCCGCCGGAAATTTGCTGGCGAATCAGCTGTTCGGCGATCGGCGGCAGCCCTCGGTCGATACGCATGGCTTGGGCCACGGCGATAAAGTCCGGGGCGCTGTCGAGTAGGGTTCCATCCATGTCAAACAGCACAGCACGCAGGCGCATTAGATTTCCTTTAGGGTTTGCAGCATGTAGTTAACGTCAACATCGGCGGCCAGTTTGTAATGCTTGAGCAGCGGATTGTAGGTCAGGCCGATAATGTCTTTAACCTGCAGGCCGGTGGCGCGACTCCAAGCGCCTAGCTCGGACGGGCGGATGAATTTTTTAAAGTCGTGGGTGCCGCGCGGCAGCATGCGCAGCAAGTATTCGGCGCCAATAATCGCAAACAGGTAGGCCTTGGGGTTGCGGTTAATGGTCGAGAAAAATACCTGGCCGCCGGGTTTAACCAAGGTATGACAGGCGCGAATCACCGAGGCTGGATCAGGTACGTGCTCAAGCATCTCGAGGCAGGTGACCACGTCGAACTGCTCGGGCATTTCGAGCGCCAAGTCTTCGGCGGTAATTTGTCGATAGTCGACCGATACGCCTGATTCCAGTTGGTGCAGGCGGGCCACGGCCAGCGGGGCTTCACCCATGTCGATGGCAGTCACTGTGGCGCCACGCAGGGCCATGGCCTCGCTAAGAATGCCGCCGCCGCAGCCGATGTCGAGCACCGTCTTGCCGGCCAAGCTGACTCGCTCGTCAATCCAGTTGACCCGCAGCGGATTGATGTCATGCAGGGGTTTGAACTCGCTTTCGCGATCCCACCAGCGGTGAGCCAGGGCTTCAAATTTAGCGATTTCGGCGCGGTCGACGTTGCTCATAAAGGAACCTGTTGAAAGTGAGAAGTAGGATTAGTGGGCTGCGATGCGCGCGCCCCAGTGGCGGGCGCTGGCGATCAGGCGTTCTTCATCCAGCCGGGTAAGCGTGCGATCGTTAAGCAATTGTTTGCCGCCGACCCAGACATGTTTAACCGCATTGCGATGGCCTGCATAAATAAGTTGTGACACTGGGTCGTAAACCGGTTGCTGGTCTAAACCGCTTAGGTCGTAGGCCAGTAGGTCGGCAGCTTTGCCGATTTCCAGTGAGCCGGTCTGTTCGTCAATGCCCAGGGCGCGTGCGCCGTTAAGAGTGGCCATGCGCAATGCACGGTGGGCATCTAGGGCGGTTGCCGAGTGAGCCACGGCCTTGGCCAACAAAGCGGCGGTGCGTGTCTCGCCAAGCAGGTCGAGGCTATTATTACTTGCCGCGCCGTCAGTACCAATGGCCACGTTAACCCCGGCTTGCCAGAGTTTTTCTACCGGGCATAAGCCGCTGGCTAGCTTGAGATTAGAATGCGGGCAATGGATGACGCTGCTGTTACTTTCTACCAGTAGGCTCAGGTCGTCGTCACTGATCTGCGTCATATGCACCGCTTGAAAACGCGGACCGAGCAGGCCAAGGCGCGCGAGGCGAGCCAGCGGCCGTTGGCCGTACTGTTCCAAGCTCTGTTGCACTTCAAAAGCGGTTTCGTGCACGTGCATATGAATGCCGGCATCCAGCTCCTCACTGAGCATGCGGATGGTTTCCAGCTTGTCGTCGCTAACGGTGTA
>JBBKVZ010000347.1:0-14133 GCA_037968715.1 Pseudomonas sp. | reverse complement strand
AAGGCTTCAATCGGGATAAGTACTTCTTTCAACTCAGAGCCAGGCAGGCGGAACTTGGCAGCATCGACAGGGTTGGTAGTGTTAACACCGCCACGGTAGAAAATACCCTCACCCCAGTTAAACACCTGCTTACCTAAGCGAGCAGTTACCGGCTTATCGGCAACGTCCCAGTTGCCATATACATAGGCATCGAGAATCTCGGCATTTTTGCCAGCTTTGTCACGGGTCTCACTGGTGAAATGATCGTTGTTCGGGTAACTCTGGCTTGGCTGGTTCGGGTTGTTGTTGTCGTAGTAGTCATTGCGCTTATCCATGATCTGGGTGTCATAGAAAGCAGTACCGCGCACGAAAGCGCCGTAGTTTTTATAAGTAGCGCCAGCATCGGTAGTAATTTTAAATACTTCAGACACCAAGCCAGTATCAAAGTTACGATTCCCATCGTTAGCATTAATATCGTCGTTGTTTTTGGCTTGCCCTTGCACACGCCACAACTGGCCGTAGGACACGGTGCTGTCAACCGACCCCCTCACCTCGTCATCAGCAAAGCTGAACTCTACAGCTTGTACCTGCATAGCAACCATCAACGGCAGCAAGCCAGCCAAAGCAAAACCGGCAGTGGCCGGCGCGAAATTTAACAATGGTTTACGGGACCTTATAAGCATCGAGACTCTACTCCGTGGACAGATCAATCTTCTTATTTGGGCGGCACGCTTGAGCAGCCTGACACCCGATTTGACCGCACTTCGCGGCGGCCTTGTACATCTGGAGCAGTCAATACTGCCCACCTAACCCCTTATAGCAAGCACACAGGGTGCCAACTCAGCAAAAAAGGCAAAAATGATGTGACTTTTACTGCAGTACTTCCGGTATTTTTTATGACTGTACAGACACCAACCAATTCCATCGCATCAAGCTGCCTACAAGCATGTTTTGTCTAACGATATGGCCCCATTAGTCACTCAGCCCACCCAATCAAACCAGCAAGCCTCAGCTAAAATAGCGCCTGTCAACACCTAGTATTCAGCTATAAGCGCGACTTTATTCTTACGAGAAACGACATACGCTGCAAAGTAACAAAAAGTGTTACCCAGCCATGCTTGGTAACACTTCTGCTTAGCTAGTTTTGCCAATCTGCTTAGAGCAAACTCTTGCTCACCACTTCATAAACGTCGCTCGATAGCTCACCTGAGGCAAGAATCCGCTCTAGCTCGGCCTTCATTAGCGTTTGGCGTGAAGCAGCGTATTTGCGCCAGCGGGTTAGGGGCGCCAGCTGGCGAGCCGCGATCTGTGGATTGCTGGCATTCAAACTAATAATCTGTTGCGCAAGGAAACGGTAACCCGAGCCATCGGCAGCATGAAAATTGATCAAATTCTGCCCGGCAAAGGCACCAATCAATGCACGCACCTTATTCGGATTGCTCATGGTGAATGCTGGATGATTCATCAATTGCAGTACGCGCTGCAATCCGCCCGGTAAGCCGCTGGCGGCCTGTACGCTAAACCACTGATCCATAACCAACGCATTAGTTTTGAATTGTTCGGCAAAGCTCGCCAATGCTTGTGCGCGCTCAGTTTCAAACGGTGAATTAATCAAGCAGGCCAAGGCAGACAGCCGCTCGGTCATGTTGTCTGCATGCTCAAACTGCTCCATACAAGCGGCCAAAACTTGCGCCCGCTCGCTGAGCATCAAATACGACAGTGCGATGTTTTGCAGGCTACGCCGAGCAAAATGCTCTGCTTGCGCAATATAAGGAGTTTGCCGTGACGCCACCCGATTGTCTTGGTAACGCTGCCAAAAGGGCTCGAACAACGCCTCGCTCAACTGTTTGCGGGCAAACTCACGCGCGCTGTGAATAGCCTCAACATCGGCCTCCACGCTGAGCTCAGTCAAATAGGCTTCGCTCGGCAGCGAGAGCATCTCAGCGACCATCGCCGGATCAAGCGTTTCATCGGTCAACACGCCGCGCAAAGCTTCAACCAAACGTTCATCCAGGACCAGTAACTCGCCAGCCTGTACTTGAGCAACCAGCTCTTGCAACACCTGCACAGCCAATTGCTGACCCGCCTCCCAGCGGTTAAAGCCATCGCTTTCGTGCTGCATCAAAAACTGCAGTTGCCCACGACTGTAAGGAAAACTCAGTTTTACTGGCGCCGAGAAGCCACGCAGCAGCGATGGCAGCGGCTGTTCGCAAACATCTACAAAAGTAAAACTCTGCTGCGCTTCAGTTATCGACAGTACTCGCGTGCGGCTTTGCACAGCCTGCGACTCGCCCTGCAAGCGCAGAGCGAGCTCGCCACCGCGAGCGTCGAGCAAGGCCATTTCAACCGGAATAACAAACGGTAATTTAACTGCCTGCCCTGCGCTGACCGGGCAGTCCTGAGCAAAGGTTAACGTGTAGCTTTGCGCTTGGGCGTCATACGACTCACTGACCACCAGACGCGGCGTGCCTGCCTGGCTATACCAGCGCTTGAACTGGCTTAAATCTATACCCTGACTATCGACAGCTGAAGCGTCTTGCATGGCTTGGATAAAGTCATCGCAGGTAACTGCCTGACCATCATGCCGCTCGAAATACAGATCACTGCCGCGCCGAAAACCATCGGCACCGAGCAAGGTTCTCAGCATGCGCACAACTTCAGAACCTTTCTCGTAAACGGTCAAGGTGTAGAAGTTAGAGATTTCCATAAAGCTTTCGGGACGCACGGCGTGAGCCATGGGGCCGGCATCTTCAGCGAACTGATGGGTGCGCAGAAAAGCCACGTCTTCAATGCGTTTAACTGTGCGTGAGTTCATGTCAGCACTGAACTCGGCGTCGCGAAACACCGTGAAGCCTTCTTTGAGCGACAACTGAAACCAGTCACGGCAGGTAACCCGGTTGCCCGACCAGTTATGGAAATACTCATGAGCCACCACCGCCTCAACCCGCTGGTGAGCAGCATCGGTGGCAGTTTCAGCACGGGCCAGCACGCAGCTGGAGTTGAAAATATTCAGGCCCTTGTTTTCCATGGCGCCCATATTGAAGTCGTTAACCGCGACGATCATAAAGATGTCGAGGTCGTATTCACGGCCATACACCTCTTCGTCCCACTTCATGGACTTCTTCAGGCTGTCCATAGCGTGCTGGCACTTGTCGATGTTTTCCGGCTCGACATAAATGCGCAGCGTTACCTCGCGCGCACTCATGGTGGTGAAACTGTCTTCAATGCACCAGAGGTCACCGGCCACCAAGGCGAACAAATAGGCCGGTTTCATAAAGGGGTCCTGCCAGGTCGCCCAGTGCCGAGCACTCTCACCAGGGGCTGTCTCCTCCTCGCCACTGGCGATCGGATTGCCGTTGGACAACAACACCGGATAGTCCTGTTTGTTGGCACTCAGGCTGGTGGTGAAGCGACTCATCACATCGGGGCGATCGAGGTAATAGGTGATCTTGCGAAAACCCTCGGCCTCGCACTGGGTGCAGAACATACCGCTGGATTTGTACAAACCTTCCAGCGCGGTGTTGGTTTGCGGATGAATTCGCACGCTGCTATTAAGGGTAAAACTGGCCGCTAAGGGTTGTAGCGTCAGGTGATCGCTGGTCAATTGATAATCAGCAGCTTGCAACTGCTGGTCATCCATTGCCAACGACAGCAACTCTAGCTGCTGCCCATCCAGCACCAGCGCAGGTAAATCTGTACCGCGCGCGGGGTTGCGGCGCATGACCAACTGCGCATGCACCAAGGTATGGTCATCGAACAGCTCGAAGGTCAGATTAGTCTCGTCAATCAGGTATTCCGGCGCCTGATAATCCTTTAAATAAATCATTTTCGGCTGTTCGCTAGGCATCACAATTGACCTCTAAAGCTGCTGTACGGCAAGTTGGTAAGCGGTGTATTTACGGATGTTAATCACCCCGGTATCAAAGATCAGGTATTGCCCTTTGATACCCATCAAGGTGCCCTCTATGACGGGGGTTTTTTCTAAATCCAAACTGGCTACTTTTACCGGGTAAGCGCTTACCGGATACCGAATATCCAGTACTTGCGCATCACTTAGTGGCTGAATCGCCTGCACGCCAAAGCGCTGCTGTAACTCACTAAAACCCTCAGCACAGACACCGAGAATCTGTTCAGCCACCTGGCGCAGATCAACCGGTGCGGCCTCGCCTTTAAGCATGGCGCGCCAATTGGTGCGATCCGCGACTTGGCTACGCAGCAAGTCTTCGACAAAACCGGATTGCTGACGAGTAGCCACACGCACGATGGGCAGCGCTTGACTGGCACCTTGATCAATCCAACGGGTTGGTACTTGGCTGGCACGGGTAATGCCGACCTTTACCCCCGAGGAGTTAGCCAAATACACCACGTGATCGGTCATGCAAAACTGTTCACCCCAACTGGGCTCACGGCAAGTTCCGGCCGCGTAATGGCAACGTTCCGGACTCATCATGCAGGTGTCGCACTGCGCCAATTTGGTAAAGCAGGGATAGCAGTAGCCTTGGCTAAAGCTCTTTTTGGTTTTGCGCGCACAGTGGGTGCAGTGAATGGCGCCCAGATACTCAAGACGCAACACTTGACCAATTAACGGATTAACCGGCACTTGCTGCTCGCCTAAACGAAACGCGTACTGCACGGGTTGCTCAAGCGCGCCAAGCTGCGCGCTCATTTTACTCAGGGCACCACGGCCAAGCTCGAGCATCAGTGCTTGGTATCCGAGGTCTTGAACAGGATATTCAACTTAGGCGCCGGATGCGTCTCACACTCTTGTTCCATATAACCGGTGCGCTGATCTTCCGGCAGGTTGTGTAGCTCCCAGGCAATCATCGCCTGCAAGGTCAACTCCTTCTGTTCAAGCGTTAGCTTGCGACCATCCGACCACTTACCCAGTTCGATAGCCAGCTTGAGACTTTCATAAACCTCAGGCGTGATGTTTTCAATCAGTTCAACAAAAGACGACATAGCAGCCTCCAAAAAAGGGCCAGTTTAACCACGGCGGCGCGCCAGCGCACCGGCAAACAGACCGGTTAAGCAGCCAACTAATAAGCCGCCAACATGCGCTGCGTTAGCGATAGCACCAAAACCCAATGCCGAAATCACGCCAAACAAACACAACAACAGCCAAACCAGCATCATCACCAACACACCCGGCGGCAATCGATAAGCCGGCGTCGGCGCTAAGCGCTGGTAGATCCAACAGTAGCCAAGTAAGCCATAAAGCACCCCAGACAAACCGCCAAATAATGACGGCCCGCCAAACAAGAACTGTGCAACGTTCGACGTAAGACCGTACAGCAAGGTCAGGCCCAACAACACCCATGGCCCCTGTTGCTGTTCGATACGCCGACCCAATTCCCAGTACCACATGGCATTCATGGCCAGATGCAACACACCAAAATGGACAAACATTGGCGACAGCAGCCGCCACCACTGCCCGGCAGCCAGGCTGTCACTGAGCGGGGTAAACACCAAGTAATCGCCATCAATACGAAAGGCCTGAAAACTCAGCCATTGAATGCCACTCAAGTTGTCGCCCAGCAAGGTAACCGTCGCGACTAACAGGGTGAACAAGAGCACCACTGCACTCATCCAACTGGCGCCCAAGCGCTGCCAAATCACCTGCATAGAACCCGATTTGGCTGGCACTTGCGCACTCGCATCACCCTGCGGGTAACGGCTATATAAAGTACGTACGGTCTCGGCCAGCGGCTCATCCGGCACCCAGCACACTTGTTCGTCAAACTCTTCAGTAACCCGATGCGCAATTTGCATGCGCTGCAGCAACGCCACAAAAGCAGTCAAATTTACACTCAATGGTAAGCGCAAGGCCGCTACTGCCGTCATTTTGGTGCCTCCGGCCGCTCAACTGCGACCCAACAAAATTTACCAGCATCAAGCTGGCGTTCCTGATCAAGCCGGTAGGCCACCAGCTTACCGCGCAGCACAGCACTGTAATCTAGGCACGCCAAGTTCGACTGAATGGGCGCTGGCACGCCACGGCGCCAATAATGACCCACGAACAATAACGGCTGATCCAGCGGATATTGTAATAAGCGGCTTTTCTGCTCCGCCGACAGCAACGTTTGCGCCACATGCTCCGGTAAGGCATCCGGCTGAAAGACAACATCGCCATAGGTTTGCGGAGCGTCAGCCCAAAATTTGGTACGAAAATGCGCACGGGTATAGCCGTCATCTCCCGTGAGGGTCAGGCCATCCGGCAAGCGCATGTCCGTGCCGCGCAGCAGCCGATTAAAGACCTGATGGGCAAAACTTCCCGGCTCAGCAGCGGCCTGCATAAAGACCTGATCAATGCAGCCCTGCGGATACTCAAGTTTCAGCTGAGCGATCATCGGTGCATCCCAGCAGGCATGCACCAAGCGAAAACGCTGAGCGTCGATAAATAGCGGTAACTGTTGAAACCACTCAGTAAATTCGCGCCACTCATCACCGTAGGCAGCAAACTGCTCATGGGTTTGTTGCAGCTGCCGAGCATGCAACGCCGTATGTGCGCGTACATAGCGCTGGCCGCCAGAGCCCTGCGCGGGGGTTTCCCAGCCGAGCGCATTGAACTCGTGATTACCCATTAAGCACGCGGCCTGCCCCGCATCGACCATGCTATGCACCAAGTGCAGTGCCTCGCGAATTCGCGGCCCCCGGTCGATAATATCGCCGAGAAACAACGCCATACGGCGTGGGTGGCGCCACACTCCGGCGTGCTGGCGATAACCCAGGGCATCAAGCAAGTGCTCAAGGCTGTGCGCGCAACCATGCACGTCACCGATAAGGTCATAACCACGCTGCGGATCGAGTTGCATCAATCGTGACTGCCCAAGCGACTGCCCCAACCTAACTTGGTGCGGCAGGATTCATAGAAGTTGTGATCCAGCGGGTGAATCAGGGTGAGCTTTTGCGGCTTTTTGCTAATGGTGATGGTGTCACCCGGCGCACAGGTGAAGTGATTTTGTCCATCGCAGGAGATCAGCGGATAGATTTGTAGGTCTTTGGACACCACCACCTTCAACTCGCTATTACCGTCAACCACGATTGGCCGACTCGACAAGGTATGCGGATACATTGGCACAATCACAATGGCATCCAGTTTGGGATGCATGATCGGCCCACCCGCAGACAAGGCATACGCAGTGGAACCGGTGGGTGTGGCGACAATTAAACCGTCGGCCTTCTGACTGCACACAAACTGGCCGTCGATATACAACTCAAACTCAATCATTCGGGTTGATTTGCCCGGATGCAAAACCACATCGTTCAGCGCATCGCCCTGGCCAATGGTTTCGTTATTGCGCCGCACTTGTGCCGCCAATAAAAAGCGAGTCTCCGTCAGGAACTTGCCATCCAGCACTTCACCGACTTTCAGCTCAAGCTGATTGGGCCGAATGTCAGTCAAAAAGCCCAAGCTGCCGCGGTTAATCCCCAGCACCGGCACCTTGTGCTGCGCCAATACCCGCGCAGCGCCCAGCAAACTGCCATCGCCGCCGACCACAATGACCAGATCGCATATTTCACCGAGCAACTTGCGCGATGAAGTTTGCAGACCATGGCCGGGCAACACCTCGGCAATGCTGTCTTCAAGAATCACGTGCAGTTGGCGAGCAATAAGAAAGTTTTTCAGCCGCCGAATCGTATCGAGCACCTGCGCACTGCCCAGGCGACCAATGATGCCGACGTTACGAAATTGCTCCATGAGGCTCTCTGCGATAGATGGACTGCGCCGATTATGGGCGCAAGCCATCAGCCGCAGCAAACCCGACACCCGAGTATTTAAGCTGCACTGGCAAAAACCCGGCGTTATGCTGGCCCTATGAATCCGTTTAGTCATCTGTGCGAGCTGTCCACACACCTTCGGCATCCGGCCGTGCGCGACTTGGCCTGGACATTGATTTCAGCGCCCTTATTCCGCGACATCTCGTGCCCACAGCGCCATCCACTAGCAGCCTGCACATGGAGCCCGGCACAACTCAGCAATTGGTTACAACAGCTCGACCAAAATGCCGACAGTCTCGAGGCTTGGCTGGCCTTAAGCTCAACCCGCAGACTGGGCTTGTACTTCGAAAGACTCTGGCAGTTTGCTCTGCGCGCCGCGCCTGATGTTGAGTTGCTGGCAGCCAACATTGCAATTCGCCAGGGCGGACACACTCTGGGTGAAATGGATCTGCTCAGCCGAGACGCCAACGGCGATCATCATATTGAATTAGCCTGCAAGTTCTACCTAGGCCCGCGCCACGCCAGCGGCCTCGACCCGAGCAACTGGCTGGGGCCCGGCGCCGAAGACTGCCTTGAGCTAAAACTTGAGCATTTGCGCCAGCAGCAACTGCCGCTTTCGAACACCCCGCAGGCACGCAGTGTGCTCGCCACACTGCACATAAACTGCGTGCAGGCAGAGGTTTGGTTGGGGGGCTATTTATTCTATCCGTGGGCTGCAGCTTGCGAGCCGCCACTGGGCGCACATCCGCAGCATTTACGCGGGCTCTGGCTACACCGGGGGCAATGGCCAGAATTTGCCGCACAGACTACAGCCGGACGCTGGCTGGTGCTGCCGCGCCCGCGCTGGCTAGCACCGGCGCGCACGGATGAAACGAATAGCCTGACCTTAGCGCAGCTCACTGAGCACCTCCAGCAAACCACCCCAGTGCCAATTCCTCTATTAGTAGCGCAACTCGAACAACGCGCTGATGGCGACTGGCACGAGCTACAACGCTTATTTGTACTGCACGATAACTGGCCGCAAACCAGCAACGTGCAAGAAGCGCTAAAGCCTTAACCCTGAGGACACATTTAATGGCTGCGTTCGGTACGCCCACCCGAGCGCACCAAGTAACCAGAACCACTTTCACACACCAGCGCAGCACGCTGCACTGCCGGCAAAGCGTCCACACCATCACGCAAGGCATAGGCTTTGTAACCCAACTGCGATAACAGGAACACCGCGCTAGCGCTGCGCTTACCACTGTCGCAATAACACAGATACGTGTGGCTCTTGTCGAGCAGACGCGCCTTCAAGCGCAACAAATGCAGCGGCATATTTAGCGCCTGCTGCGCGTGCATATACTCGTATTCCTGCTGCAAACGCACATCCAGCCATTGCGCGCCGGCGGCCAGCAAACGGGTGGCTTCGCCAAAAGACACCTCATCAACCACCGGGGCCTTGAGCAGGGCAAAAAAGTCCTGGCGATCTAAGCGCAATACCACACCGTCTTCGAGCATGGTCACACTGGCGTTGCGCGGCAAGTCAGCCAGTAACGCCTCCTCACCAAAACAGGCACCCACTTCGAGTTCGGCCAATACTTGATGAGCACTACCCGCACCACGAATCACCTCGGCGCGGCCACTTTTAAGAAAGTAGCAACAGTCGCCAATTTCACCTTCGTTCAATACCGCAGTGCCGGCGGATAACTCAACGCGCTGTAAACGATCAAGCATGGCGCGCACGTTGGAGGGCGGGACCTTGGCAAAGATCGGGTTCTCCAGCAGGCGCTCAATCCAATCGACATCTTCGCCGCCCTGCTCAAGCGCTAGCAGCAAATCGTGATAGGCCAATCGCCAGTTTAATAACCGCGCCAGCGTGGCACTGTCGATCATCAGCAAACTGATATCGGTGAGTGCGCGCGCCTCATGTAAACGCGGCAAACTCGGTGACAGCGGATGGCAGCTCTGTTCAGAGCCAGCCGACAATATTTGCTCCGCCCCCGCTGCGTCGCGCAATAACAGCGAGCCAGACAGCAGGTAATAGGTATTTCGCGCCTTGTCGCCACAGCGGAACAATAACTGGCCGGCCAAGCAATGCTGTGGCACCAACTGGCTGCGCAGTTCGCGCCACTGTTGTTCAGAAAGGGCATTCAGCGGCGTCAGACTGCGAAGCTGCTCAGGGTTTAACGGCTCGCTCATGACAGTATCCAGATCCTGTGAATCGACATTTAACGTCCCGAGTAACACTAACAGATAACGTTTTGGCGGCTACTCAGTTCAACTGTAAAGCCCGGCGGCCCTGCAAACCACCGGTATGTACGAACAATAGTCGTGTGGCCGGGGCAAAGTAACCGGCCTCAACCTGATGGCGCAATGCTAGCAAGGCTTTCGCCGTATAAACGGGTTCAAATTGCACGCCACTGACGGCTTCGCAGGCGTGCATAAACTCCAGTAACTCGGGGTCAGTGCGGGCAAAGCCACGACGACATGCGTCAAATAAATGGTAGCCCTGATTAGCCACCCCAGCCTCATTCAATAGCGCAGCTATTTGTGTGTCCGCGCCATGTCCCGGCGCAACGGCTAACGCACCGTACACCGGATGCGCACCGGCCTCGGCCAATACCAAACCGGCCAGCGTAGTGCCCGTACCCGCAGCCAACCACCAGCCGTCGTAGTCGAGCCAGCCGAGCGTAGCTAGTTGCGCTTCTACCTGTTGACGTAAATCGGCGCAACTGCGTGCGGCTGCGAGCCCTAGCCCGCCCTCGGCCACGGCAAATAAATGCGGATAGCGCAGCTGCCAAGGTACCCAGAAATCGGCCGAATGCCGCGCCCGGTAGCCACCATAGCCAAGCCAGTGCAGTTGCATGCCCATGGCTTGCAGGTCACGTACGGTGGGAGTGTCTTGTGGTTCACCACGCAGCAAACCGACTACTGGAAATGCAAAACGCTGACCAGCGCCCGCCAGCGCATGCAGATGATTAGAGTGCGGCCCGCCGAGGCTCATCACCCCAGCAAAGCCAGCATCGGCCGCGGTGTGCAAGTAAGGCCGTAATTTGAACCACTTATTACCGGATATCAGCGGATCAATCAGATCAAGACGCAGCACCGCCAGCTCAATGCCAGCCGCGCGCGTCCAATCAAACTTCAGCGGCTGAAGCGGGGCTTGTGGCTGCCAGTCAGGCGCTATCAGCGGCAAAATTAGCCTGCAGTACGTAAAGGGCTGGCACTTTTGTGGCGAGCGCAACAGTTGGACTGGCCAAGCACAAAACGACTCGGCGTATCCACGCGGTCCAGCGGCATATCGCAACGTTCGCCACTGGGCAATAGACTGGCGCAACTTGGCGACAGGTAATGCGCGTGCCACTCGCGGTATTGCGCCTCGCTAACAAAACACTTGGCGGCCACATAGGCCATAGGATTGTCTTGATAGGCGGCAATGTCGGCCAAAGCGATCGTTAGATGGCCGGCGCCCGGGTGATACACAACAAACACCACACCGAGTTTGCACAGCCGCTCTAGCACCTGCTCACTGCCCTGCCCTGCAAACTCATCACGCTCACGCTTAAGGCGGCTATTTTCTTGCAGCAACTGCTGGTCTTGCTCCTTGCGATAAGCCAACTCAACATCGCGAATGGCAATTTGCTCTTTGTACTCAACCACCGCAGCAGCGAGCTTGGCGTGTAACTCGCTGGCGAACTGCCGGCGCAAAATATCGGCTTCTGCTTGAGCATGTTGTTCCAGTGCGCGCATTTGCCCAGTCATCAGCTCGCGACTGCCCTGAAAGCCGTCAGCCTGACTCGCCAGCTGAGTTTTCAGGCTTAAATTAAGCTCCTCCTGCTGACGCAAGGCCTGCGTCGCTGAGCGTAACTGCACCTGTAAAGAATGGGCTTGCTCATCGCTGGCCAAGCGAAACTTGTCTAAGTCTTGCTCATCACGATGGGCCAGCTGTTCCTTGCACTCAAGCACCGCGGCGGCAATCTTTGCCTGTAACTCAGCGTCAAATTGACGGCGAAGAATCTCAACTTCAGCCTGCGTGTGCAGTTCAAGCGCGCGCAACTGCCCGGTCATCAACTCGCGGCTGCTCGCAAACTCATCGGCTTGCGTGCTCAACTGTTCTTTGAGGTTAATATTTAAAGCCTTCTGCTGGCGTAACACGGCCTGCATTTGCAGTAACTGTGCTTGTTGGAGTTGGCTCTGCTCCTCACTGGCCATGCGGAACTTACCCAGCTCTTGCTCATGTTGCTGAGCCAAGCTGCTGAGCTGTAAGCGCTGCTGGTTAATTAACTGCGCAGCCTTCATGCGCTGCTCTTGATCGGTTTTTTCCGCCTGCACCTGAGCTTGCTGCTCGGCTTCTTGCTTGAGCGGATCAGCGGGATACCAATGGTCTTCAGCCGCCATCTGCAGACGCTCCGCAGCCAGCAGTTGCGGCGCGTCATCGTCGGCGAGCAGGCCCATATTATTCTGTTTGGCTGCATCACGAACTAGGGCTAAATCATTATGCTCAGGGGTCAGGCTAGGGTCCCACAAGTGCATTTGATGCCAAGAGACTGGGCATTGACTGCGGCAAGCTAAGCGAATTGGACCGGCACCAAGATCTGGGCCGCGCCCGGCGTTGTCCGCGAGATGGCGCAGCGGCATATTCCAACCACTGTCAGCATTGCCTTTCTCGTCAAAATCCAAATAGAAGAACACCACTGAACGCACCAGCAGACGCGGATTGATTAGCACATAGACTAAGCGCATCTGCTGGTCGGCAAACTCCGGCATATTCACTACGCCATCGAGCAACGCTTCAAACTCGGCAAAGAGCATTTCTTTGCAGATACCGCCACGCTCGCTGAAGAACATCACGGCTTCGACTATCTGTGGTTTTTTCTGCAAGCTCACGATCACGTCCCCATTCCAACAAAGCACTTAACGCAGCGACCGATACTGATGCTCAGACTTAGCCTGAGCATACAGACGCCAACTGGTGCCTGAGTTAGTTTAGAGGATAAACAGGCACAGGCAGTGTGACTGGGTTGGCAGTCGCCTTGCCACTATGCCTCTAAGGGTCAGTAGCAAACACAAACTGTGATGTGATCGGCCAGCACTACAAAGGCTAGCTAAGCCTGTTGCGGCACTAAACAGAATACTGCCACCGGCTACGGGCAACTGCGACGCAGAACGGTCTTACCTCGCGGCGACAGGTGGACCCACCTTTGTTTACTGCGCCCGTATGCATGATCTTAGCCCGCGAACTGTTAGCCGCGCGTTGGCTGCCAATCTGCTTTGAACTGGGTAATACCCGGATATTTTCGCTCAAGAGCCGCCAGCGCGCCATGCTCTGCCAGCTGTTTGTCTGCGCTTGCCAGCGGCTCGGCAAACGGCTCACTGGCAGTTATCAACGGCTGCACCGCGGCCATTAACTGTGCGCTACTCCAAGGTTTAGTCAGGCAGCGATGCAACTGCGTACCGCCCGCCGCCTGTTTGATCTCGCGCAAATCGGCAAAGCCGCTGAGCATTATGGCTTGCAGCCCCGGCTGAGTGCTCTTCAGCGCCTTGATCAAGGCCATGCCATTCATCTGCGGCAGTCGGTAAGCGCTGATCAGCAGATTAAAATTCAGCGCCTGCGCCTTGCTCAAGGCCTGTTCGGCACACGTAGCCTGCACCAGTGTGCAAGGCAAACTGCACAAGGCCCGCCGCAAAGCCTCGCGTGAGTGCTCATCGGCATCCACCAACAAAATGCTAAACATTAGCGCCAGCCCTCGCCGCTCATGCGCTGCTCGCTGAAGCTAAAACGGCCTGATTGCGTCCTTGGTTTTTGGCCGTGTACAGCGCCGCATCCGCCGCTGCCAATAAGACCGAAGCTGAAATGTCCCGCAGGGGAATCACCGTCGCCACGCCGATACTCAAGGTCACATAAGCGCCGACGGCGGATTTCGCATGGGCGATTTGCAGTCCCTCCACGGCCTGCCTAATGCTCTCGCAAAGGCCTAGCGCGCCCTCTTCTTGAGTGCCGGGCAGAATCAATACAAACTCTTCGCCGCCATAGCGCGCGACCATATCGGTCGGCCGCTTTAAGCAGCTGGAAACCGCCTTGACCACCGCCTGAATGCAGGCATCTCCCGCTGGGTGGCCGTAGAGGTCGTTGAACTGTTTGAAGTGATCAATATCCAGCATGGCCACCGCCAACCAGCTTTGTTCGCGGGTGGCGCGATACCACTCTTCATTCAGGCACTCGTCGAAATGCCGGCGATTGGGGATATTGGTCAAGCCGTCGTGGCTGGCCAGGCGCTGCAGTTTCAGATTGGTTTCAGCCAGCTCACGCTGGCTAACGCGCAAGGCGCGAAAGGCGTCATCGCGTTGTTTGAGGGTGATATAGCACTGCGAGTGATAGCGAATACGCGCCAGCAGTTCGATGCGATCGGGCCATTTAATTAGATAATCGTTACCGCCGGCAGTGAACGCCGC
>JBBKVZ010000346.1:0-4742 GCA_037968715.1 Pseudomonas sp. | reverse complement strand
TGTTCCTCGGTCACGGCGAAGACGTGTACGAAGGTCAAATCGTCGGCATCAACAGCCGCGACAACGACCTGGGCATCAACCCTACCAAGGGTAAGAAGCTCGACAACATGCGTGCATCCGGTAAGGACGAAACCATTGCTTTGGTTCCGCCAATCCGTTTCACCTTGGAGCAAGCGCTGGAGTTCGTGCAGGAAGACGAACTTTGCGAAGTAACGCCGAAGTCGATTCGTCTGCGTAAGAAAATTCTTGGTGAAAGTGAGCGTACTCGCGCCAGCAAGAAAAGCTCTAAGTAAGTAATTACTTACCGCGCTTAAAAAAAACCCCCGCCATCTTTGATGTCGGGGGTTTTTTCGTGAAGGGCTTTACTCATTGTGTACGCGGGCTTCTGCCGCTGGGCAGTGGGTTTATCTGGCCATGATTAGTGCCGCGCAGTGTCTGGATGACATGTTTTTCACGTCGCAGTGGATAGAATTATCTGAATAGTGTCTGTTTATTAAGGTTCGCCACCGCTTTGCGTGTGGCGGCACTTGAACGTTAGGTGGAGAAAAATCAATGCAAGCAGCAACGCAGGCCGAAGGCCGGCAAGGTATGGATTGGGCAGGACTGGGTTGGTTGTTCCTGTTCTTCTGGTACTTCTCTGGCGTCACCCATCTACTGATCCAGCTAACTGGCACCAGTGGTTTTGAGAACTTTCGTCAAGCCATGCTGATGAGCGGCATCTGGCTGATTCCGGTGCTGCTATTTCCGAGCAAGGCACGGGCGATTACCGGCACCATCGGGGTGGTTTTGTGGCTGTGTTCGCTGATTGGTCTGGGCTATTTCTGCATCTACGGCCAGCAGTTCTCGCAGAGCGTGATTTTTATCATGTTCGAATCCAACATGGCCGAGAGCAGTGAGTATTTTGCTCAGTACTTTGCTTGGTGGATGGTGCCGGTGTATCTGGTTTACACCTTGGTTGCCTGGCTGCTGTGGAAGCGTGTGCGTGCGCTGCGCTTTACCCGCAAGCAGTCCCTGATCTTGAGTTTGGCGCTGTTTGTTGGGGTGCTGGTGTATCCGCTGGCCAAGCAGATTCAAAAGCGTCCAACTTTGCAGCAGGCATTCGAGAAATTTGAGGCCCGGGTTGAGCCTGCGGTGCCGTGGCAGTTAGTGGTTGGCTATCGCAAATACCGTGAGCAACTCGCCGACATGCAGTTGTTGCTGGCCGACAACGCCCGAATTGCCCCGCTGGACAATATGCAGGATAAACACGCCGATTTGCCGAGCACCTTGGTGTTGGTGCTGGGAGAGTCGACTAATCGGCAGCGCATGAGCTTGTATGGTTATCCGCGCGCCACCACGCCTAAGCTGGACAAGCTGCGTGAGCAGTTGGCGGTGTTCGATAATGTGGTGACTCCGCGTCCTTACACCATCGAGGCGTTGCAGCAGGTACTGACTTTTGCCGATGAGACGGCGCCAGACGCTTACCTGACCACGCCGTCAATCATGAACATGATGAAGCAGGCTGGTTACAAGACTTACTGGATCACCAATCAGCAGACCATGACCAAGCGCAACACCATGCTGACGACTTTTTCCAAGCAGGCCGATGAGCAGGTTTATCTGAATAACAACCTGAACCAAGATGCCCGTCAGTACGATGGCGATGTAGTTGCGCCGTTTACTAAAGTGTTGGCCGATGCTGCGCCGCGCAAACTGATCATTATTCATTTGCTCGGTACGCACATGAGCTACAAGTATCGCTATCCGAGCGAATTCGATCAGTTTACTGACCGCAGTGGCGTGCCGGCTTGGGTGACGGACGACCAACTGGCGACCTACAACAGCTATGACAATGCCGTGCTGTATAACGACTTTGTGGTGTCTAGCTTGATTGAGGAGTTTGCTGCCACTAAGCCCAATGGCTTTCTGTTGTATTTGTCGGATCATGGTGAGGCAGTGTTCGATTCGCCAGAGGGCAGCGTGCTTGGCCGTAACGAAGGTAAGCCAACGGCGCCGATGTACACCATCCCGTTTATGCTCTGGACCTCTGAGCAGTGGCGGGCGAATAACCCGGCAGACTACAGTGCCGACCTTAGCCGGCCTTACAGCAGCTCAAACCTGATTCACACGTGGGCCGATCTGGCCGGGTTAAGCTTCAGTGAGTTGGATACTAGCAAGAGCTTGGTTAGTGCCGACTTCAAAGTGCGGCCGCTGATCATTGGTGATCCGTATCAGCCCAAGTCGCTGATCGACTTTAGTTTGATTCGGCCCAAGGTGGCGACTGTAAGCAAGCCGGTGAAGGTAGCTCAGCAGTAAGTATTTAGCCTGCGCAGTAACCCAAGCCTCGGTAATTTATTTGCCGAGGCTTTTTGTTGCGCGGGATATTGGCTGGGCCTGCGTTGGCGGGTATATGCAGCTGTGCACGCCCGCCGATGGGCCGCTATGGCTTGGGTTTGAAGGCGCAAAAACCTGGCCGTGGGCCGATTTTTGGGTGGTTGCGGCAGGTGTCTGGGCGCAGCTCGTAGATGGTGCACAGGCGGCTTTTACGGTCTAGGTACAGGCAGTCGTTATTGGCCATACGAACCAGGGTGAAGATTTCCTGCTTCTGGTTGTAGCGCTCGACGATGCCTTCTTTTTGTAAGCGTTTGGCAATGTTCTTGCGCGGCTCCGCGCGTTCAAACTCTTGCACCAAACCAATGCGCAGCAAGTCGTTGAAGCGCACTTCAACCGGCATGGTGCAGCAGGTGGATACACAGCTGCCGCACATGGTGCGTTCATATTTGATCCAGGTATCGGGGCGATCCAGGTCGGCACCGACGATCAACAACTTACTCATGACGCTGTGCACCTGTGTTTGAGACTCGGGATGTGAACATTCTAGGCGCGCGATGATAACGATCTCTGCGTCGTTGTGAACAACCATCTGGCCGGTTTGTCAGCTTAATCGCCTCGAAATAGCTATTTATGTGCCGACTCAAGGTTGTGCACTCGTCTTTGTCAGCCAAAGCGCGTGCCCCCTATACTTGTCAACCGTGTGGCTGCGCCTCGTTTGCCAGCGCCAAGTTTCAGGCTGTTCAGCAGGGAAGTTGGAGTTTGTCTCAACCCTTTTATTTTGGAACTCAGTGCATGCAATGGATCTTCATGCTGGCCGGTTTGCTCCTCGGCGCCGTGGCGGACGAGTCACTCAGTGGGGCGATTTTGGGTGGCCTGCTTGGCCTGACGATTGCCCAGGCCCTCAAAGTTCGCAGTCTCGAGTTTCAACAGGGGGCCTTGCGCCAAGAGCTGCAGGCCGCTGTCGGGCGTTTTGAGCAGACTCTCGCCAGCCTTCAGCAGCGTCTGCGGCTACTTGAGCCCAGTGCAGTTGCCCCGCTAAATCCGCAGTCATCTTCCGCGTTGGTGGATGTCGAGGAGGTGCCTTTCACCCCTGCGAGCAGTGATGATATTGATGATGGTTTGGTCTGGGAGTTGCCAGAAACCGTAAGCAAGGCTGGGCCGGAGGATAGCCCGAGTGCTTGGATAGTAGCGCCAGACGTAGCTGCTCAATCATTGCCACCGCTAGCGGCTGTGGTGCCTGCGCCCAGCAAGCCACGTGAACCTTCGATATTTGCGCAGGCGCTAAAGCGCGCGCAGGCCTGGTTGTTTGGCGGCAATACCGTGCTGCGCATCGGCGTGATGCTGTTGTTTCTCGGTTTAGCCTTTTTGCTGCGCTATGCCACCGAAGGCATGGTGGTGCCTGTGCAGGTGCGTTATGCCGGGGTAGCCGCGACAGCCGTGGCACTGCTTGGCTTGGGTTGGTGGCTGCGTGTGCGTAACCCCAGCTATGGACTGATGCTGCAAGGCTGCGCAATAGCGGTGCTGTATCTGACGGTGTTTGCCGCCATGCGCTTGCACCCGCTGCTGTCCGCCACCGAGGCGCTGAGCTTGTTAGTGGTGGTTACTATCTGCTCGGCGATTCTGGCTATCAGCCAAGATGCTTTGGGTTTGGCGGCCGCAGCCGCACTCGGTGGTTTTGCCGCGCCGATCCTGACCTCCAGCGGTGGTGGTAACCATGTGGCGTTGTTTAGCTACTTTGCCCTGTTGAATGCCGGCATCTTTGCCATTGCCTGGTTTAAGGCCTGGCGCTTGCTCAACCTGATTGGCTTTGTAGGCACCTTTGGCATCGGCTTTGCCTGGGGTTTACGCGCATATACGCCGGAGCTGCTGTGTAGTACCGAGCCGTTTTTGTTGCTGTTCTTCATCATGTACGTTGGCATCGGCCTGCTGTTTGCGCGGCGCAAGTTGCTTGAGGCGCAGGGCTTGCCTGGTGATGGCAGTCGTGCTGCCTTGTTGCGTTGGTCGGCGCGCCAGGGCGATTACGTCGACGGCACCATCTTGTTTGGGCCGCCGCTGGTTGGCTTCGGCTTGCAGTACGCCCTAGTGCAGCATATTGAGTTTGCGGCGGCTTTTAGCGCCTTGTTCTTAGGTTTGTTTTATCTGGGCTTGGCTAGGTTGCTAAGCGCTCGGGCGCCGGGCAGAGCCTTGCTCTTGGTCGAAACCTGCATCGCCTTGGGCGTGGTGTTCGGCACTCTGGCGATTCCGCTGGGCTTGGATGCCCGCTGGACCTCAGCTGCGTGGGCAGTCGAGGGCGCCGGGATCTTCTGGCTTGGCCTGCATCAGCAGCGCCGACTGGCCCGTGCCTTTGCACTGTTTTTGCAGTTCGCGGCAGGTTTGGCCTTTTTGCAGGAAGTGCGCATTGCGCAGACCAGCGTGCTCGAGGGCGCACC
>JBBKVZ010000345.1:0-9579 GCA_037968715.1 Pseudomonas sp. | reverse complement strand
AGCTTGGAGTTGCTGCTGGCCAGTGGGGTGGCCTATGAGTGCCGAACCACGGTGCACTGGCATCTGCTCGACTGCGAAAAAATCTGGACCTTAGCGCAACGCTTGCGCGCCGCCGGCGTTGAGCATTATGTGATCCAGCAGGTGCGCACAGCGGTGATGTGGGAGCAGGGCATGCCGGACAATCCTGCGCCGTTGCACCAGCAGCAACTCTGGCAGCGTTTAGAACAGTTGTTTCCGCACTTCACCCTGCGCGGGCAATAAGGTTGGGGTCTTCATTAAACTCGCTGAGCAAACGCGCCACGCTGGGGATAATAATGTGTCGGCCTTGGCTTTCGATCAGCCCGGCTTGGCGCAAGCGAGCCATGGTGCGTGAAAGTGTTTCGGGTTGCATCGACAAGCGCGCGGCAATCAACCGCTTGGGCAATTGCAGGTCTATCTCGGCGCTTTCTACGGCGCGATTGTCTAATTGCTGAATCAAGTACAGGGCAAAACGCTGGGTGGCATTTTGCAGGGTTAGGGTTTCGATTTCACCGAGGCGCTGGTGCAGGCGAATGCTCAAATGTCCTAACAGGTGCAGGCAGGTGCTTGGATTCTCGGCAAGCAAAGTAAGCATCAAGCGATTCGGGAAACTGACCAGTTCCACCGCATCCAGGGTTTCTGCGCACACCGGGTACACCGAGTGCTGCATAAACATCACGGCTTCGGCGAAGGTTTGTCCGGGATGAATAATTTCGACGACTTTCTCTTGGCCGTCGGCAGAAATACGAAACAACTTTACCCGGCCACTGATCACCAGAAAAAACCGCTCCGCGGCCTGTCCTTGTTGCAGCAGCAAACTGTGCGTAGGCCACGAGCGTTGCTGGGCTTCGGCCAGTAGGCGCGTTTGTGCCTCGCTGCTAAATAGATTGAACAGTGGGTGCTGGACAATCAACTGACGCACGTCGAGGGTCTGGATCATTTGGCGGTCCTTAGACGGCTGATGGGCTGACTCTGTTCAATCAGCGCAAAAAAAGGCTATGTAGCCGTTACGTGTTGCCGGCACTATTTTGTAGGGTGGGCTTTAGCCCACCAGCGCGAGGTAAGAGCCTTGGTGGGCTAAAACCCGCCCTACGTTTTGCGCTCAACACGTAACGGGGCCATAGCCAAAAAAAAGCCCTGGCGTCACCCTAAGGTCACTGCCAAGGGCAAGTACTGTTCTACCGTGCTGATGCGCTGCATTCGGTGTGGCAGCAGAGCCCACTCTGTCGCTGCACCGTGTTGCAGTGCAGGCAGGTTAAGGGTAATCAGGGTTGGCGGCTATTGCTCGCAAGAGGTACACCCGGCGCGCTGGGGTCTACCTCTTGGAGCTGGCGCTAATCAGGGCTGGCGCAGGTCGATGGCAGCACCGCCTTGGCCGTCGAAGAGTTGCCCGGGGGTGCGTGGCAACACACTGGGGATTTTATCGGTGCCTTCACTGCCGAGAATGCGGATGTCACTGTATTTTTTGCCGGCAATGGCGGCGAGGCCGGCACTGTCACGGATGATGGTCGGGCGCAGAAAGACCATCAGGTTACGTTTGGTGTGCACGTCTTTGCTGGAGCGAAACAGGCCGCCCACCCAAGGTATATCGCCCAAAAGCGGTACTTTGGATTCGCTCTGAGTGACGTCGTCTTGAATCAAGCCACCGAGCACAATGATCTGCCCATCGTCGGCCTGCACCGTGCTTTTGATCGAACGTTTGTTGGTGATCAGATCGCTGGCACCGGAGGCTGAGGTGGTGACCGGGGCGAGAGAGGAAATCTCTTGGTCGATCTCCAAACGCAGGGTGGCGCCATCGTTGATGTGCGGGGTGACTTTCAGCTTTACCCCAACATCTTGGCGCTCAATGGTGGTGAACGGATTGCCCGCGCCGGCCGCATCGGTGGTGTAAGAACCCGTTTGGAACGGCACGTTTTGGCCAACCAAAATTTCGGCTTTCTGGTTGTCTAGGGTCAGTAGGCTGGGCGTCGAGAGCAGGTTGAAGTTGCTGTTGGCCGACAACGCGGTGACCAATACGCCAAAGTCACTGTTGCCCATGCCGACAATGGCGCCGTCGGGTAGATTAGGCGGGATAACCTTGCTTTTGATGGCGGCCAACGCCGTGCCGATGGAAATGCCGGCATTGTTAAAGTTGCTACCACCGATGGCTCCTGAGCCGCCGCTGCGAGTGTCGACTGCCCACTGCACGCCAATGGCTTGGCTGATATCGCCGGAAATCTCGACGATCGCCGCTTCCACCATGACCTGTGCGCGAGGCACATCCAGTTGGCGGACGATGTCGACCAGAGTGTTAACGATTTCAGGCTCGGCGAAGATGATCAGGGCATTCAAGCTCTCGTCGGCGCGGATCATTATTTCTTGTGGCTTGCTGCCTGCAGCCTCGCTGCCTGGCGTTTTCAGCCCTTCGGAAATTTTCCCGAGGGTTTCCGCCAGGGCTTTAGCGTCGTTATGGCGCAGGCGAATAACCCGGGTATTGGCCGAGCGGGTGGTGGGCGTGTCCATTAACTGGGCCATGGCCACCAGTTTGGCGCGTGCCTCGGGCGGGCCGAGCAGAATCAGGCGGTTGGTACGTGCGTCGGCAATTACTTGGGTGCTGCCGCTGCCTTTGGCCTGACCGCGCAGCATGGCGTTATTGAGCAGTTCGGCGGCGTCCATCACCCAGGCGTGCTGCAAGTTAACCACGCTGTAGTCGTGACTGCTTTTTTGGTCGAGCTGGCGTATCAGTGTTTCGATACGGCTGATGTTGGCGCTGCGGTCGCTGATGATCAGCGCATTGGCCGACGTGACTGCGGCCAAGTGGCCGTATTGCGGCACCAACGGACGGATCAGCGGAATCAACTCGGCCACCGAACCTTGCTGCACCTGAATGAGTCGAGTTTCCAGCTTGTCGGGCGAGTTTTGCCCGTTATTGGCGTTGGACTTGGCCTCGGCGTTGGGGATGACGCTCGACTGACCGCCCTCGCTGACCACAGTAAAACCGTGGGTGGCCATGACCGAGAGGAATAAGGCATACACCTCAGACAAGCTGAGCGGGGTTTTCGAGAGGACCGTAACCTGGCCTTTGACCCGTGGGTCGAGAATAAATGTCTCGCCGGTAATGTCGGCAACCTGGTCGGTAAACTCGCGGATGTCGGCATCTTTTAAATTGATCGTCCAGCGTTCTTCTTGCTGGCTGCTGCTGGGGGCCGCCGGGGTGATTTGCGCCATGAGCGGTAGTGGCATTAACAACAAACCTGCGGTTAACAGGGCGAAACGCAGGCGAGACGGGTGGGTAGGCATAAACTCAGTCACTTTCCGTAGGCTGTTCAGTGGTGGCGTCGACAGGTGTCTCGCTCATCTGCATTTGTTGTCGCAACGCTTGCATGCGCTGGCGCAGTTGGTTGCCATTTTCTTCTTCGAACTGTTGCAGTTGTTCAATGTTTTGGTTGGGGGGCGGCGCCAACTGGTTGGGCGCACTGGCCTGCGCGGCTCGCAGCTTAAACGCCAGGGTTTCTAGGCGACCGTTGCGTTGCAGTTCGACCTTGTCGCGATACACCGCGTGCAGCAAGACGCCGTCGCTGAGTTGCTCGCCGATTTGGTAGCGCTTGGCCTTGCTGCCTTCCAAGGCAATGATGGCGCTGGAGTGTGCGGGGTCGACATGCACAAAGCTGCCCATCAGGGTCAGGCGCAGGTTGGTGCTGGGCACTACGTTGCTGCTGTCCGGTTGCGCACTGGCAAATAACGGTAACAGTGAGGTTTGTGCGGGCAGGCTGGATACTTGACTGCTGCCAGCAGCAGTGCTGTCTGGCAAACGCTGCAGGCGTTGTTGCCAGGCCTGAGTTTGCCACGCCAGACTGATGCAAATAACACTGATGATTAGCCCGGCAACAATGCTCGGAGCGCGCGGCGTAAGCCAACGCTGGGCGCCAGAAAGGGGCAATTAAACGCTCCGTAGGATGTTTTTATTAGAATTTAATTGGGGCTGGATCATAGCAGCAAGGTGCCATTAAACGGCAAGCCTCGCGGCTAAGTTTGTCGAGTAATACCTGATTTTTTGGCGTAATTAGCTGCTTAGCCAGCGTATTAGCTGAGATTTAACGTGGCAGTAGCGAATAAACGCGCAGCTCCGTTATAGGTGCCGCACGCCAAACGCTGCGCGCAGGGCTTAAATGCAACCTAGGCCGAGCGCGATAGCGGCGCACCGCCATATAGCGGTTTTTAGGCCACCTGGCCAATGTCCAGCAGCGCGCTGTGCAATTGCTCTGAGGAAAGTTGGGCGAAGGGTAGGTTGATAAACGTGTTTACCCGGCGCTGGATCTGCGCAACGGTCGCGGTAAATGCGGCCGCGATGTCGGCAGCATCACCGCTCACCTCTGAGGGGTCATCTAGGCCCCAGTGCAGGCGTGTAGCCTGGCCAAAATACGCTGGACAGTCATGTTTGGCGGCGTTGCCACACACGCTGATGACCAAGTCGGGGAACAGTTCGCGGTGTGCGTCGTTGGCTTTGCTGGCCAGCCCTTGGGTGGCAATGCCCGCTTGCTGAAGTGCTTGCAAACTGAGCGGGTTAACCACACCGCTGGGCTGGCTGCCAGCGCTGTAAGCGCGCATGCCACTGGGCGCCAGATGATTGAAAATCGCCTCACTGAGAATGCTGCGGCAACTGTTGGCGGTGCACAGAAATAGAACTTTCATGGCGCAAAATCCTGATTGATGAAGCAGCAATAGTCAGTAGGCCAGCTCGCCAGCAGCGACAGCCCAGCGCAGAATGTCTCGCCGGCCAATCACTGCTGGCGAGCTGGTTTTGTCACGGCACAGCGGGCTCAGCAACACGCCGCCGGGTTGTCACCATTCACGCTGGCGTCATAGGGCAGCACCGCCCCGCAGCCTTGGAAAATTCCGAAGTGCTGGCTGAAATCACCGATAAAACTGAAGTAGGGAGCAAAGCGGCTGCCATGCAGCATGCGGTAGGTATTGCCGCACACCGGAAAGACCTTGCCGGTTTCGATGTGGTGGTGTTTGTCGAGCACAAAACTGTGTTTGGCATGTTCGATGCCGCCGTTGTAGATCACTGCTTGGCCGTGGTCTTCGCAGGCCGGCTCCAGGTCGTCCAGTTTAAATAACCGGTAGGTGGCCGAGTAAAAACGGATATTGCCCAGTTTGGCGGCAATCCGTGGGTCAGTAATGCTAATCGGCAGGTCTTCAACCAGGCGCGGGTCAGCAAAACCGTGGCGTTTAGCCAAGTTTTGAAAATCATTCCAATACAGCGCGCCGCCCAAGCATTCGCCGTACAACACTTCATCTTCACGCAGTTCAGCTGGCAGGCGGCGGTCGGCATAGACGTCGGAGAAGTACATTTCGCCGCCTTTTTTAAGCAAGCGGTAGGCTTCGCGCAGCACGCTGTCTTTGTCGGGCGAGAGATTGATCACGCAGTTGGAGATGATTACGTCGAAGCTCTCATCGGCAAAACCCAAGGCTGCCAGATTTTCGATATAGCCCTGGTGGAACTCGACATTGGCATAGCCAAATTGCTCGGCATGAAAGTCTAGGTACTGGCGGGCAACGGCCAGTTGCTCGATGGTCATGTCGACCCCGACTACCTGCCCCTGACTGCCGACTAACTGCGCTAGCAAATAGCAGTCGCGCCCGGAGCCACTGCCCAAGTCGAGAATTTTTGCCCCCTCCAGTAACGCCGGCGCGACCAGGCCGCAGCCGTAATAGCGGGCGCTGACTTGCTCATGCACACGGCTGAGCAGAGGCTTGAGCCACTCGGGCATGTTCGATACATCGCAGCAGGCGCTGGTTTTCAGGTCGTCGCTGTGTTGGAGGATTTTGCCGTAGTAATTCTGTACCGATTCGAGCATGACGGACCTCGTTGAAAAATGTAGGGCGTACTCGCCACAGGCGATACGCCGGATCTAGCGAAAATTTTGCTCGTGCGCCGAGGCGGCCACCCCTTGAGTACACAGGGTTAGCCACTGGCGCAGGGTTGCTTAACCTAAACTGTGCCGTTGCATAAAACCTTGGTCGAGACGGTCTTTCCAATAGCCGAGGAGCTTACCTTCGCTGGTAAACCCCGCCCAACTGGCCAAGGCACCACCGTCGCCGGTGGCCAACAGCGCCAAGGCGCGTGGCTGCGGCCGGTAGGTGCGCAAAGGCTGCGCTTGCAGGTGCGCGGCGAGGTTATGCGCCAACACCGCGCCTTGGCGCACCGCATACACGCCGTTATGCGGGGTGTGGGCGAGGCTGGCGCAGTCACCGACCGCGAAAATACTGGCGTGCGAGCTGCTTTGCAGGGTCGCGCCAATGCGCACAAAACCCTGCTCATCACACACCACACCGCTGCGTTGCAGCCATGGCAAGGCGCTAGCACCGCTGGCGACAATTGCCCGCTGGCCATGCCAGACCACTTGGCCGGCACTCAATAGTTGTTGGTCGAGGACCTCATCCACCCGGCACTGTTCACGCACCTGCACCCCCGCGCGGGACAGGTGAGCTAAGGCGCGCTGGCGCAATGCCGGCGGGTGCCCGCTGAGTAAGCGACTCGCGCTGAACAAACTAATGGCCGGCAGCTGCGGCGCAAGAGCCAGGGCTAACTCCACCCCGGCGGCCCCACCACCGACAATTGCCAGTGCTTGCGGTTGCTGTTGCCATTGCTGCCACTGGGCAATAAAGCCACTAAAAGGTTTAACCGCCAGTAACTGCAGACCACTGCCGTACTGCTTGGGCAGTTGCGGTAAGGAGCCGAGATTGAGCGATAAACAGCCATAGTGCAGCGATGGTTGATCGCTCACTTGCAGTTGTTTATCGGCTGGGATCAGCCCGCAGGCTTGGCCCGTAATCAGCTCGACGTTAGCGGCGGCGCACAACGCAGGCAGCTGAATGCGGCAATTATCGAGGGCATAACGGCCGCTCAGCAGCCCAGGCAGCATGCCCGAGTACCACGCATGGGCATCGGCGCTGAGCAGAGCAATCTGCCCGCGGGGTCGGCTTGCTGGATGGCTTGCCCACTGGCGCAAAACCCCCAAGTGGGCATGGCCAGCGCCGACCAATAACAGCTCGAAGCCGGCTTTTAAGGGGTTGCTATTCAATTGAGGCGCCATAGATGAAATTTGCGCACCCAGCGCAGTAACGCTTGTGGCGCGTGGGCACGCTTCCAGTTGCCGGCGGCGTATTTATTCGCCTCGGCCATGGTCGGATATGTGTGAATGGTGCCGAGAATTTTGTTCATACCCAAGCCGTGCTTCATGGCCAGCACGTATTCGGCCATTAGGTCGGCGGCATGTTCGCCGACGATGGTGGCGCCAAGAATCTGGTCTTTGCCGGGCACGGTGAGCACTTTGACAAAACCGTGGGCGGCCTCATCAGCGATGGCTCGGTCGAGGTCGTCAATGCCGTAGCAGGTGACTTCATAGGCAATGTCTTGGTCTTGTGCGTCTAGTTCGTTGAGCCCGACGCGCGCCACTTCTGGGTCGGTAAAGGTGGCCCAAGGGATTACCCGATAATCAACCTTAAAGCGCTTAAAATCACCAAACAGCGCATTCACTGCCGCGTACCAAGCCTGATGTGAGGCCACATGGGTGAATTGATAAGGGCCGGTAACGTCGCCGCAGGCATACACGTTAGGGAAACGGGTGGCTAGAAACTCATCGGTCTCCACGGTGCCGTTAGGGCGCAGCTTAATATCAAGGTTTTCTAGGCCCATGCCGCTGGTATTAGCCACCCGACCCAAGGCCAACAACAGCTGATCAAAGACGAGCGTTACTTCGCTGTCGTCGGTTAGATTCAGGCAGATCAGGCGTTTCTCGCCATCCACTACTTCAACCCGCAGGGCGCGGTGTTTGAGGCGTAAATCGACGCCATCGGCACGCAGGCTGTCGCTCACCAGAGTGCTCGCATCGAGGTCTTCGCGGGCCAGCAAACGCTCGTTCATTTCTACCTGAGTCACTTGGCAGCCTAGGCGCTGAAAGGCCTGGCTCAGTTCGCAGCCAATCGGCCCGCCGCCGAGCACCAGCAAACGCTCGGGGCGCTCACGCAGCGCCCAAACGTTATCGGAAGTCAGCGCGGTGATTAGTTCAAGACCGGGAATTTTCGGCACCAACGGGCGAGCGCCGCTGGCAATGATAATGGCCCGGCTGCTGAGGGTTTTACCGTTAACTTGCACCGTCCACGGCGAGGTGATTTGCGCTGCGCCGGCAATCACCTGTACACCCAGTTCGGTGTAGCGCTCGGCCGAGTCGTGGGGCTCAATGGTGCTGATCACCCGCTGTACCCGTTGCATTACGGCGGCAAAATCGACCTCAGCATGGGCCTGCTTAAAGCCGAGCTGCTCAGCTTTTTTCAGTTCGTGGGCAAATTTAGCCGAGCGAATCAGCGCTTTCGAGGGCACGCAGCCAGTGTTCAGGCAGTCACCGCCCAGTTGGTGTTTTTCGATCAGGCTAACTTCGGCCTTAACGGCTGCGGCGATATAAGCGCTGACCAGCCCGGCGCTGCCGCCGCCAATTACCAGCAAGTTCTGATCGAATTTGGCCGGCTTGTTCCAGCCTTGATAAACCCGGCGCGCTTGTAAGCGGTCCAGCAGTTTGCGCGCCAGCAGCGGAAACAGCCCGAGCAGGGCAAAAGCACCGAGTAAACCTGGCGATAAAATCCCGCTGAGCGAATCCAACTGGCCCAGTTCACGGCCGGCATTCACGTACACCAAGGTACCGGGCAACATGCCGAGCTGGCTCACCCACCAGAACGTGCGCGCTGGTAACTTGGTTAGGCCCATGGCCAGGTTGATTAAAAAGAACGGGAATACCGGTACCAAGCGCAAGGCGAACAGGTAAAAAGCGCCGTCGCGGGCCAGACCGGCTTCAATCCCGGCCAGGCGCTTGCCGAAGCGTTTTTGCACCCACTCCTGCAGCAAAAAGCGGCTGCTGAACATCGACAGTACGGCGCCCAAGGTGGAGGCGAACGAGACAATCAAGAAACCCTGCCAGAGGCCAAACAAGGCGCCGGCCACCAGAGTCATCAGGCTGGCACCGGGCAGGGATAAGCCGGTAACCCCAACATACACGGCGAAGAACACTCCGCCAGCCAGCCATGGATTACTAACAACCTGGGCTTGTAGCGCGGTTTGTTGCGCCTTGAGGCTGCTAAGGGTTAGGTACTGGCTCAGGTCGAAAATAAAGAAGCTGGCAATCAGCGCGAGAATTAGGCCTAGCAGGGCTAGTTTGCGACTATTCATTGGGTTCGCGCCTCCAGGGCACAAAGGGCTTGGCACAGATTGAAACCGGCCAGAAGGGCATGCTGCGGTGCGTCCGTCAGCGTGCCAAGAATGCGTGAGCGATAAGACTGCGCCGCAGGGCTGCCGGTTGGCCACTGGCGGTCGAAGTCGGCGAGAAAGTCAGCATGAGCGTAGTACAGGGGCAATGCCTCGATAAACAGTCCGTCGCGCTGACAACGGTACAGGGCTGCCGGGTGCGCGGTGCTGGCGATGCGGGTGACCAGGCCATAGCGGCCGTCGGCAAAATTGGGTAGGCCCGCCGCGCCATTGTTAATCAGCGCACCGTGGCTAAGGTTGAGCGCCACTGCGCTGCAAGT
>JBBKVZ010000344.1:0-5095 GCA_037968715.1 Pseudomonas sp. | reverse complement strand
GCCAAAAGTGGTTCGACCTTAACCTCAAGGGTGTTGAGGCGCACGCCGGCCCCACGCCGATGCATTTGCGTAAAGACGCGCTGGTCGGCGCTGCGGCTGTGGTGGCGGCGGTGAATCGGGTGGCGCTGGAACACCAGCCCCATGCGTGCGGCACGGTCGGCTGCCTGCAGGCGTATCCCGGTTCGCGCAATGTGATTCCCGGTGAGGTGCGGATGACGTTGGATTTTCGTCATCTAGAGCCCGCGCGTCTGGACTCCATGATTGCCGAGGTACGGGCGGTGATCGACGCCACGTGCGCCAAGCACGGCTTGAGTTTTACGCTGACGCCGACTGCGGATTTCCCACCGCTGTACTTTGATCAGGGTTGTGTCGATGCGGTGCGCAGCGCTGCTGCGGGGCTTGGCCTGTCACATATGGATATCGTTAGCGGTGCCGGGCATGACGCGATTTTTCTGGCTGAGTTGGGGCCGGCCGGGATGATTTTTGTGCCATGCGAGGGCGGTATCAGCCACAACGAAATCGAGAATGCAGCGCCCGCGGACCTAGCCGCTGGTTGCGCCGTGTTGCTGCGCGCCATGCTCGCGGCCTCAGCGGCGCTGGCCAAGGCAAAATTGGCGGCATAAGCCCTAGAGGTTTATTGCCGGTTGGGTTGAAGCGCCGGCAATAAAAAGCCCCGCACAGGGCGGGGCTCCAGTGTTGCTAATAGCCTTACAGGCCGGCGGCGGCGCGCAACTCCTCGGCTTTGTCGGTTTTTTCCCAGGTAAAGGTGGTGAAGGTGTCGTCACCCACGGTCTTTTGCTGCGACTCGCGGCCGAAGTGGCCGTAGGCTGCGGTTTCCTGATACATCGGGTGCAGCAGGTCGAGCATCTTGGTGATCGCGTATGGACGCAGGTCGAAGACGTCGCGCACCAGCTTGATGATCACGTCCTCAGCCACCTTGTTGGTGCCAAAAGTATTCAGCGAAATCGAGGTCGGTTGCGCCACGCCGATGGCGTAGGACACTTGGATTTCGCAGCGCTCAGCCAGACCGGCAGCGACGATGTTCTTCGCCACATAACGACCCGCGTACGCGGCTGAACGGTCAACCTTGGATGGGTCCTTACCGGAGAACGCGCCGCCGCCGTGACGGGCCATGCCGCCGTAGGTGTCGACGATAATTTTGCGTCCGGTCAGGCCACAGTCGCCCACCGGGCCGCCGATTACGAACTGGCCTGTTGGGTTGATGTGGAACTGGGTGTCTTTGTGCAGCAGCTCGGCGGGCAGCACGTGCTTGACGATCAGCTCCATCACGCCTTCGCGCAGGTCGGCGTATTTCACGTCTGGGTTGTGCTGGGTCGACAGCACGACGGCGTCGATGCCCACTACCTTGCCGTTTTCATAGCGGCAGGTGACCTGCGACTTGGCGTCTGGGCGCAGCCATGGCAATACGCCCGACTTGCGGGCTTCGGCCTGGCGCTGCACCAGTTGGTGCGAGAAGGTGATCGGTGCTGGCATCAGCACGTCGGTTTCGTTACTGGCATAGCCGAACATTAGGCCTTGGTCGCCGGCGCCTTGGTCTTCTGGCTTGGCGCGATCGACGCCTTGGTTGATCTCGGGCGACTGCTTGCCAATGATGTTGATGATGCCGCAAGTGTTGCCGTCAAAGCCGACGTCTGAGCTGTCGTAGCCGATGTCGACGATGACCTTACGCACTAGGTCTTCGAGATCAACCCAAGCGCTGGTGGTGATTTCTCCGGCGACAATCGCGACCCCGGTTTTCACCATGGTTTCACAGGCCACGCGGGCGAGCTTGTCTTTGGCGATGATGGCGTCGAGCACGGCATCGGAAATTTGGTCGGCAATTTTATCTGGGTGTCCTTCAGACACAGACTCAGAAGTGAAGAGGGCGTATTCGCTCATCAGGGCAGTTCCTGTTCTATATAGGTGGGAGTTGCCAGTGGGCGGCGGAAGTGGCGCACCTGAATCTGGAAACCATTACGTAAACCTAGGTACAGACTTTCTTCGGGCATTAGCCCTGCGGCACTGGCCCAGCGGGCCAGGTCGTCGTGCTCAAAGCCCAACCAGAGATCGCCGCAGGCATCGCGGGCCCAGCTCTGGTTGTGGCTGCATAATTCGGTGATCAACAAACTGCCACCCGGATGAATGCGTTGGCTGAGTTGTTTGAGCGCTTCGGCGGGCGCAGCAAAGTGGTGCAGCACCATGTTCAGCACCACGCAGTCGGCGCTGGCTGGGGTTGGGCTTAAGGCGTCGAGCAGCTCAAGTTGCACATTGCCCAGCCCTTCGCGCGCGCAGCGTTGGCGCGCCAGTTCGAGCATCGCCGGGCTGTTATCCAGCGCTGTCACGTGGCGAAAACGGCGGGCCAGTTCGGGTAGAAAACCACCGTCGCCGGGGCCGACTTCTAAGGCTGTGGCGTTGCCCGTAAAGTTCAGCGAGTCGAGTAGGCCGAGTAGGCTGTCGCGGTACTGCGGCAGGCTGGCGATTAGGTCTTGCTGGGCCTGAAAACCGTCGGCGATACGCGCAAAAAAGTCATGGCTGGCGGCGGCGCGCTGGCTGTGTACGGCGCCGATGCGTTGCTGCACGTCCGCGGGCAACTCTAGAGCGTCTACCTCATCGAGCAGCGCGGCATGCAGCTTGCCGCAGAAAATCTCGGTCTGCGCCAGTGCGCGGCGATAGAAAATGGCATTGCCTTCGCGGCGGGTGGCTACCAAGCGCGCTTGGGCGAGTACTTTTAAGTGGTGGCTAATGCCGGACTGGCCGGTGGCAAAAATTTGCGCCAGCTCCAGTACACCAAAAGAGTCGTTGGCCAGCGCGCGCAACACATTCAGGCGCAGAGGGTCGCCGCCGGCCTTGCACAGGCTGGCTAATGCGTCACTGGCTTCGAAGTGAAGTGGGCTGGCAGGTAGATTCATGCAGCGCAGTCTAGGCCGCGATATTGGTCATCGCAATACCAATATCAATATTTGTTGATATTGGTATTGCGCTGGTGCTGCGTCCGCGCGCGTCGATTTACCGGCAATCTAGCGAACAGAATGGTCTTTGCTGCGACAAAAACAGCCGCAGCGACCATCTGTGATTGCCCCGCTGGGCTTGCTGGGCGAAAATGGCCGCCTTTTTCCACTTTCAATTTGCTGGCGCCATCGTGCTTCAGCAGCCACTCAGTTAGGAGAACAGCAATGCCCAGCCGTCGCGAGCGAGCCAATGCCATCCGCGCACTCAGCATGGATGCTGTGCAGAAAGCCAATAGCGGTCATCCGGGTGCCCCGATGGGCATGGCGGACATCGCCGAGGTTCTCTGGCATGACGTGCTGCAGCACAACCCGGCGAATCCTAATTGGGTCAACCGTGACCGCTTCGTGCTGTCCAACGGGCACGGCTCGATGCTGATCTACTCGTTGTTGCACCTGACAGGCTATGACCTGTCGATCGACGACCTGAAAAACTTCCGTCAATTGCACAGCAAAACCCCCGGTCACCCGGAGTTTGGCTATACCCCAGGCGTTGAGACCACCACTGGCCCGCTCGGCCAAGGGTTGGCCAATGCCGTAGGTTTCGCCCTGGCAGAAAAAGTGCTCGCCGCGCAGTTCAACCGCGAAGGCCACGACATTGTCGACCACCACACCTACGTGTTCTTGGGTGATGGCTGCATGATGGAAGGCATTTCCCACGAGGTCAGCTCGTTGGCGGGCACTCTGGGTCTGAGTAAGCTGATCGCGTTCTACGACGACAATGGCATCTCCATCGACGGCGAAGTGGAAGGCTGGTTCACCGACGACACCCCGAAGCGCTTCGAAGCATACGGCTGGCAGGTGATCCGCAACGTTGACGGCCACGACCCAGAAGAGTTGCAAATCGCCATTGCCACCGCGCACAAGAGCGAGCAGCCAACGCTGATCTGCTGCAAAACCGTGATTGGTTTTGGCGCGCCGAACAAGCAAGGCAAAGAAGACTGCCACGGCGCCCCGCTGGGTGCCGAGGAAATCGCCTTGACGCGCGCCGCGTTGGGCTGGACCCACGGCCCGTTCGAAATTCCGAGCGAAATCTATGCCGAGTGGGACGCTAAAGAAGCCGGCGCCGCCCGTGAAATCGAGTGGAATCAGCGCTTCGCGGCTTATGCCGGTGCTCACCCGCAGTTGGCCAGTGAATTTGCCCGCCGCATGAAGGGCGAGTTGCCGGCGGATTTCGCCGCTAAGTCTGCCGCTTATGTGCAAGAAGTTGCGGCTAAAGGCGAAACCATCGCCAGCCGTAAAGCCAGCCAGAATGCCTTGAACGCGCTGGGTCCATTGTTGCCAGAATTCCTCGGCGGTTCGGCCGACTTGGCCGGCTCCAACCTGACCCTGTGGAAAGGCTGCCAAGGGGTGTCGGCTAACGATGCCAGCGGCAACTATATGTATTACGGCGTGCGCGAGTTCGGCATGAGCGCGATCATGAACGGCGTTGCTCGCCACGGCGGTTTTATTCCCTACGGCGCGACCTTCCTGATTTTCATGGAGTACGCCCGTAACGCTGTGCGCATGTCGGCCTTGATGAAGCAGCGCGTGCTTTACGTGTTCACCCATGACTCCATCGGCTTGGGCGAAGACGGCCCGACTCACCAGCCGATCGAGCAGTTGGCCAGCCTGCGCGGCACGCCGAATCTGGACACCTGGCGGCCATGCGATGCGGTTGAGTCTGCGGTGGCCTGGAAACATGCCATTGAGCGTGCAGACGGCCCGTCAGCATTGATCTTCAGCCGGCAAAATCTGCCACACCAGAGCCGCGATGCTCAGCAGTTGGCTGATATCGCACGCGGCGCTTATGTGCTGAAAGACTGCGCCGGTGAGCCGGAACTGATCCTGATTTCTACTGGTTCGGAAATCGGTCTGGCCGTGCAGGGCTATGAAGCGCTGACCGCCAAGGGCCACAAGGTTCGTGTGGTGTCGATGCCAAGCACCAGCGTGTTCGATGCTCAGGACGCCGGCTATAAGCAAGCAGTGCTGCCGCTGCAAGTTAGCGCGCGGATTGCCATCGAAGCCTCCCATGCGGACTTCTGGTACAAGTACGTCGGTCTGGAAGGGCGGATTATCGGCATGACCAGCTTCGGTGAGTCGGCCCCGGC
>JBBKVZ010000343.1:0-2945 GCA_037968715.1 Pseudomonas sp. | reverse complement strand
TGGAGCCGGTGTGCAGCTCATCTGGATTAATCAGCACCATGCTGCCGACAGGCGCTAAGTGCTCACAGCCGCGATGATGAAAGCGCTGGGCGCCGTGCTCGATCACGGTAAACACGAAGCCTTCATGCACGTGGGGGGCGAAGCGTTGGCCAAGATAACGCGCGTGCAGCAACTCGACGCCGGTCAGCGCCGGCGTCTGCCAGAAATGCGTGTGCTCAGCGTTATGGCTCATTTGCCAGCCTGCCGCACGCGCCGAATGTGGCGCAAGTGATGAATAAGTAACAGACACATGAGCTAACTGCGCCGCACAACTTCGGCCGGCCACGCTAACAGGGCTGCGCAGGTGACTCAATACATGCGACCTTGGTCGGCCCTGACGGACGGCGGCTGACATGCCAGACTGTGGCGTAATTGAAAGCCCCATTCGCGCGGCCGGTGCGGCGCGAGTATTGCTCCAGTATCCGCCGTCATCGGAGTCTGCATGTCGTTGTCCAACGGCTTAATCGCCGCAGTTGCCCTGAGCTATATGGCGATTTTGTTTGCCATCGCCTTTTATGGCGACCGACGCAGCACGCCGCTGTCACCGAAGCTGCGCGCCTGGGTGTATAGCTTGTCGCTGGCGGTGTATTGCAGCAGCTGGACTTTCTTTGGCGCGGTCGGGCAGGCAGCCGACCAGCTCTGGTCTTTTCTGCCGATTTATTTAGGGCCGATCCTGCTGATGCTGTTCGCGCCGTGGCTGTTGCAAAAGATGGTGATGATCAGCAAGCAGGAGAACATCACCTCAATTGCCGACTTTATTGCCGCGCGCTACGGCAAGTCGCAATCACTGGCGGTGGCGGTGGCGCTGATCTGCCTGGTAGGCGTGCTGCCTTATATCGCCCTACAGCTAAAAGCCATCGTGCTCGGGGTGAATCTGCTGATCGGCGGCGGGGCCAGCACCGACAGCGTGCGCGCCCAAGATACCGCGCTGGTGGTGTCGCTGGTGCTGGCGTTATTTACCATCTTGTTTGGCACACGCAGCCTGGATGTCACCGAACACCATCGGGGCATGGTGTTGGCAATCGCCTTCGAGTCGCTGGTCAAACTGCTGGCTTTTCTTGCCGTCGGGATTTTTGTCACCTATGGCCTGTATGACGGTTTCGACGACCTGCTGCGCAAGGCCGAGGTTGCCCCGCAACTGGAAAGCTTCTGGCAAGAGAGCGTCAATTGGCCGTCCATGTTCGTGCAAACCTTTGTCGCCATGATGGCGATCATCTGCCTGCCTCGGCAGTTTCACGTTAGCGTGGTGGAAAACACCGAACCGCAAGACCTGCGCTTAGCGCGCTGGGTGTTCCCCGGTTATCTGCTGTTGGCCGGTTTGTTTGTGGTGCCGATTGCTCTGGCCGGACAAATGCTGTTGCCCAGTGACGTGGGGGCCGACTCCTTTGTAATCAGCCTGCCACTGGCCGAAGCCCATCCGGTCTTGGCCTTGCTGGCATTTATCGGCGGCGCTTCTGCCGCCACCGGCATGGTGATCGTCGCCAGCGTGGCACTGTCGACCATGGTATCCAATGACATGCTGCTGCCATGGCTGCTGCGCCGAAAAAACACCGAGCGGCCCTTCGAAGCCTTCCGCTACTGGATGCTCAGCGTACGGCGCATCAGCATCGTGGTAATCCTGCTGCTGGCATACGTCTGCTATCGCCTGTTGGGTTCCACCTCAAGCTTGGCCACTATCGGCCAGATCGCCTTTGCCGCCATCACCCAACTGGCGCCCGCCATGCTCGGCGCCCTGTACTGGAAACCGGCCAACCGCCGTGGCGTATTTGCCGGTCTCACGGCCGGCGCTTTACTGTGGTTTTACACCTTGGTATTGCCGTTGGTGGCGCGCAGCTTAGGCTGGTCGCTGGGCTTATTTCCGGGCCTCAACTGGCTCGCCAGCCAACCACTGGGCCTGCCGATCGACCCGCTCACCCTCGGTGTGGTGCTGTCGCTGGCCGGCAACTGGCTGGTATTTGCCCTGGTCTCGATACTCTCGCGCACGCGGGTCTCGGAGCATTGGCAAGCCAGCCGTTTTATCGGCCAAGACAGCAACCTACGCCCCAACAATCGCACCCTGCTGGCCGTGCAACTGCAAGACTTGCTCTTGCTGGCCGGGCGTTTTGTTGGTGAACCACGCGCCTTACAGAGTTTCCAGCGCTTCGCCCAACGACAGGGCAAGCCGTTTAATCCGGCGCTGCCGGCCACCAGCGAATGGATCGCCCATACCGAACGACTGCTGGCCAGCGTATTGGGCGCGTCCTCGACCCGCGCAGTGGTAAAGGCGGCTATCGAAGGCCGCGAGATGCAGGTCGAAGACGTGGTGCGCATCGTCGGTGAAGCCTCACAAGTGCTGCAGTTCAACCGCGCCCTGCTGCAAGGCGCCATCGAAAACATCACCCAAGGCATCAGCGTGGTTGATCAAGCGTTACGCTTGGTGGCTTGGAACCATCGCTACTTAGAGTTGTTCAACTACCCGGAAGGGCTGGTGCAGATTGGCCGACCGATTGCCGACATTATTCGTTTCAATGCCGAACGTGGCCTGTTTGGCGAGGGCGATCGCGAGGCACAAATAGAAAAACGCCTGCACTGGATGCGCCAAGGTAACGCGCACACCTCAGAGCGGCAGTTCACTAACGGGCGTGTCATCGAACTGATCGGCAACCCCATGCCGGGCGGCGGATTCGTGATGAGTTTTCCCGACATCCCCGCCTATCGCCAAGCCGAGCAATCGCTCAAAGACGCCAACGAAGGTCTTGAGCAACGGGTTAGCCAACGCACCCAGGAGCTGTCAAACCTGAATCAAGCCTTGAGTGAAGCCACCGGCATTGCCGAGACCGCCAACCAGTCAAAAAGTCGCTTGCTGGCGGCTGTCAGCCACGACCTGATGCAACCGCTAAATGCCGCCCGACTGTTTTCCGCCGCCC
>JBBKVZ010000342.1:0-3422 GCA_037968715.1 Pseudomonas sp. | reverse complement strand
TCGTTAACCTCAATAATGTTGCCTTTGGCATCGGTAATCACAATGCCTTCGCGCGCGTGTTTGAACACGCTGGCGGCCATCTCTAGGCGTGACTCCACTTGTTTGCGCTGGGTAACATCGCGAAACACCAGCACCACACCAAGAATATTGCCGTCTTCAATCAAGGGCGTGCTGGAATACTCCACCAGCACTGCACTACCGTCCTTACGCCACCACAGATCAGTCAGGTCGTTATACACATCGCCCTGCGTCAGGGTGGCGTGAATAGGACACAACTCTCGAGGGAAAGGCCGGCCGTCGGCATAGCTGTGGTGCCAAAGCCCATGACTCTCCACCCCAATCATCTCCTCTACGGCATAACCCAAGAGCCGGGCTGCCGCCTGGTTAACTAAGCTATGTCGACCCTCAGTATCGAGACGCATGATGCCTTCGCTAGCGGCGGACAAAATTTGCGCGCGCTCATGGTTAAGCCGCTCAAGGTCACGCACTTTGCTGTGCAGTTTGTCGGATATACGCGCTTGATAGGCGTGAGCCAAACTCAGATCATCAATCGCCAGCGCTCTGCTGACCGGCGCTAAGCCAACCGCACCTTCTTTAATCACCGCGTTGATTTCGCGGATAAACAGAGTCGGCTCCATGGGCTTTATCAGGTAGCGGGCCGCACCCATCGCCATGCCCAAGGCCATGTCTTCTTCGCTAAGGTAGGTGGCGCTATACAGCACAAACGGAATACGGCACAGGCTCTGACTAGCCTTGAGAATGCGACACAAGGTAAAGCCATCCATCTCTGGCATCAAAATATCCGAGATGATTAAGTCGGGAGGCTCAGCACGCACCATGTCCAGCGCCTGCAAGCCGTTTTCAGCTTGCGTCACCACATGCCCTTGGCTTTGCATCATGACCAGCAACAGTTCGCGGTTATCCCGACTGTCATCGACTACCAGCACATTCACGGCTGTTCTCCCAAAATTGTGCCGATCTGCGCAAGCACATGCCGTGGGTCAATCGGTTTTTCAATGTAACCAGTGCAGCCGGCGGCCAGCAGACGCTCGCGATCGCCAGCCATGGCGTAAGAGGTCATGGCTATAACGGGCATCTGCCCTTGCGCGCCGCTGGCACGGATACGCCGTAACACTTCAACCCCATCAATGTCGGGCAGTTGAATGTCCAAGATAATCAAATTGGGCTGACCGTCGAGAGCCATCTGCACACCCAGCAGGCCGTTGCCGGCAATCTGCGTCTGATAGCCGTGGCGCTCCAGCAAGGCGCAAATGAGTACCTGATTGTCCTCGTTATCTTCGATGACCAAGGCAGTCGTCATTTAGCAGCCTCCATTAAATGCTGTGCAGTCCGTAGTGGTTCTGCTGGCGCGCACAGTGGCAGCGTCAGGTAAAAGGTACTGCCCTGACCCAGCTGGCTAGTTACATATACATGACCGCCAAGCACTTCGCGGGCCAATTTTTGCGTCAAATAAAGCCCCAAACCACTGCCGCCGGCGAGAATTTTCAGGTGCGACTCTAGGCGATGAAATGGCCGGTACAGGGTTGCCAAATCAGCTTCGCGAATACCAATACCGGTGTCCGCAACGCTAATTAACAGCTGCCCCTCCTGAGCCTCGACCGTTAACCGCACCGAACCTTCTTGCGTGTACTTAACCGCATTGCCAAGCAAGTTGAGTAAGCATTGCAATAGCCGCTTACGATCAGTGTGCAGGCGAATGCCCGCAGGCACCGCAATGACCAGCTCCAAGTGCTTATCACGGGCCTGCGGTTCGATCTGCTCACGCGCCGTGCTGAGCACTTCACCGAGTTCAAAATCACTGTATTCGGTGGCGAGCATGCCGGCGTCGATCTTCGACACGTCAATGATGTCGGTGATCAAACCCAGCAAATGTCGACTAGCGCGATGCACCCGCTGTAAGTAACCGCGCTGTTGACCACTCACCGGGCCGGCCATGTCATCAATAATCATGGCCGTAAAGCCGATAATGGTGTTCAGCGGGGTGCGTAACTCGTGGGACATAGAGGCAATAAAAATGCTTTTAAGGCGGTCCAATTCGCGCAGATGCAGATTGGCCGCAGCAAGTTCTTGAGCGGTTTTTTCATAACGCACATTGGTTTCTTGCAAGTCTTCGAGCATCGCCAGCATGGCCTGATTGAGGATTTCACCCTCCCGACTACGCTCGGTCAGTTCGCTGGTGCGCGCAAGCACCTCTTGCTCCAAGTGATCGCGATGAGCCTGCAAGGTCTGCTGGCTCATTTCCAGCGCCGCAGTGCGCTGCAGTACCTCCACCTCAAGGTTGGTTTTTAAAGCCTGCAATGCCTGATTGGCCCTGTGCACTTGTTCGTTAGCCCTGCGCAATGCGGTTTTTTGCCGCTGCATATAGCTCAACCACAACCCCGCCAACGCCATCAGCACAGCAAACAGCAGGGCAATACGCAGAATCAGTCCCCAATCGGCTGCGCGCGTGAACGAAGGTACCCAGCGCTCAGTCAATGCGGTTTTTTCCTGCGGGCTAAAGCTGGCCAGCGCCTGATCCAAAATACTCGCCAACTCGGGCCAATCACTGCGCACAGCAAAACTTTCATTGCGGCTGTTGGCGTCGTACACCGCCACAAACTGCAGATTGCTCAACACGTAGCGCTCTTGCAAATAGTGGCCCGCGCCGACAAAGGTGATGACCGCATCGGCCTTGCCGGTGGCCACCGCATTGAGCCCATCGAGCATGGAGGCCACATAAACAGGCTGCACGGTCGCAAACTCGGCAAGTAAACTCGGCACATAAGAGTAGCTTTTTACCAGCGCTACCCTCTTGCCTGCGATGTCTTCACGGCTGTTGATGCTCTGATCATCCGTACGGGTCATGATCATTAGCGATTTATAAATATACGGCTGAGTGAAGGTGAACCACTCGTTACGCTCAGGCGTTTTGACCATGGTGGCCACGACATCGACTTCGCGCTTTTGCGCAGCCGCATACAACGTTGCCCACTCAGTATGCGTATCCACGTCAAAATGAATGCCAGTGCGCTCGCCTATCTGCCGTACTAAGTCGACCGACAGGCCCACCAATTGCCCCGAGTCATTGAGGTAACTATAGGGTGGAAAGCTGCCATCAAAGGCGATCCGCACCTTAGGGTGCTGCGCTATCCACGCCTGCGCCTCAAGGCTAAGCACCAGTGTGCTCTGTTCTTTAAACTGCTCACGCCCAGCCAGCCCAGCCAGTAGCAGAAACAGCACGAACAACGCCCAAACCAGATTTCTTTTTAGTTTCATTGCGCTGCACCCGCACTTGGCGCGCGTTGCGCGAGTTGCTGGCGAAGCTGTTCATTTTCGCGACGTAACTCCTGAATGCGCAGTTCACGGTCGGCCGTTAGCAAGCTGAAGCGGCGCATCTGTTCAATGCGCTCGGTCAGCTCGGC
>JBBKVZ010000341.1:0-15965 GCA_037968715.1 Pseudomonas sp. | reverse complement strand
GTCGTTGTTCGGCGGCTGATTTACAGCAGGCAGTGAAGTAGTTCTCAGGAGTGTGTATGGCGGTTAAGGTCTTGGTGGTGGATGACTCTGGTTTTTTTCGCCGCCGCGTTTCGGAGATACTTTCTGCTGACCCCAATATTCAAGTTATTGGTACGGCTACTAACGGTCGTGAGGCGATTGATCAGGCTATAGCGCTTAAGCCTGACGTTATTACCATGGACTATGAAATGCCGATGATGGATGGCATTACGGCTGTGCGAAATATCATGCAGCGCTGTCCGACTCCAGTCTTGATGTTTTCATCGCTAACCCATGAAGGCGCCCGGGTTACCTTGGATGCGCTGGATGCAGGTGCGGTTGATTTTTTGCCGAAGAACTTTGAAGACATCTCGCGTAATCCTGAAAAGGTTAAGCAGATGCTCTGTGAGAAGGTCCATAGCATTGCCCGCAGTAATCGGCGTTATGCCAGCTCGCAGCCTGCTTCGGCAGGCCCGGCACCGACTCATGCGGCGCCGGTCAGCACCGCCCCGCATGCACCGCAGCGCTCGGTGGCTGCCCCTGCCGGTGCGCACTCATCAGCTGCGCCTAAGCGTAAAGCTTACAAGCTGGTCGCCATTGGCACCTCAACAGGTGGCCCGGTGGCCCTGCAAAGAGTTTTAACGCAACTGCCGGCAAACTTTCCAGCCCCAATTGTATTAATTCAGCACATGCCGGCGGCTTTTACTAAAGCCTTTGCCGAGCGGCTGGATAAGCTTTGCCGGATTTCAGTCAAAGAAGCTGAGGATGGCGATGTATTGCGTCCCGGTTTGGCATTGCTAGCGCCGGGTGGCAAGCAAATGATGATTGATCAGCGCGGCACGGTAAAAATTTTACCGGGTGATGAGCGCCTCAATTATAAGCCTTGCGTAGATATCACCTTCGGCTCTGCGGCGAAGTCTTTCAATGACAAAGTTTTGGCGTTAGTGCTTACCGGTATGGGTGCTGATGGACGCGAGGGTGCACGCCTACTCAAACAATGTGGTAGCCAGGTTTGGGCGCAGGATGAAGCCAGCTGTGTGATCTATGGCATGCCAATGGCGGTGGTTAAAGCCAGCTTGGCTGACGCGGTGTACAGTCTGGATGATCTAGGCAAACATTTGGCTGAGGCCTGTATTTGATGGATGTATTGAGTCTTATCGGGATCGTCTTAGCCTTTGTTGCCATTTTGGGTGGTAACTATCTGGAGGGTGGGCATGTCGGTGCTTTGCTTAATGGTCCTGCCGCATTAATCGTCATCGGCGGAACCTTGGGCGCGGCTTTTTTACAGGCGCCAGTGCATGTGCTAAAGCGCTCGGGTGTGGTTATTCGCTGGGTGTTTATGCCGCCAAAGATTGATTTGAATGCAGGGATTGCACGGGTTGTTAATTGGAGCATGACCGCGCGTAAGGAAGGCTTGCTGGGACTTGAATCTATAGCCGATTTAGAGGCTGATAACTATGCCCGCAAGGGTTTGCAGTTGTTGGTTGACGGCGCCGAGCCAGAGTCCATTCGCAGTATTCTGGAGGTCGATCTATACACTCAGGAAGGTCGCGATATTCAGGCGGCTAAAGTGTTTGAAAGCATGGGCGGCTATGCGCCAACCATTGGCATCATTGGCGCGGTAATGGGCTTGATCCATGTCATGGGTAATCTGGCAGACCCCAGTAAGCTTGGCAGTGGTATCGCCGTGGCATTTGTGGCCACCATTTACGGTGTAGGTTTTGCCAACCTATTGTTATTGCCCATTGCGAGTAAGATCAAAGCTGTAGCGCTACGCCAGTCACGTTATCGTGAAATGCTCTTGGAGGGGATTTTGTCCATCGCTGAAGGTGAGAATCCGCGCTCGATCGAGTTGAAACTGCAAGGGTTTATGGATTAATCATGGCTCGTCGGCGGCATCAAGAAGAGCATGAAAATCACGAACGTTGGCTGGTTTCCTATGCTGATTTTATTACCCTGCTATTCGCTTTTTTTGTGGTTATGTATTCTATATCTTCGATTAACGAGGGTAAGTACCGCATTTTATCCGATAGCTTAGAGCGCGTTTTCAATCAGCCAGATCGCTCCATTAAGCCAGTTCCCGTAGGTGAGGAGCGTCCGCTGACAACCGCTCCAGAGGATTTGGCCGTTGCTGAGGCGTCACCGGCTGAGACCACGCAAGATCCCTTACAGGACATAGCCAAGGGGCTGCGCGAAGCGTTTGGCGATATGATCATGGCAGACCAGATGACCGTGCGCGGCAATGAGCTGTGGATTGAGATTGAGCTTAATTCCAGCTTACTGTTCTCAAGCGGTGAGGCGTTGCCGACGGACATGGCGTTTACCATCGTGGAGAAAATTGCCAAGATTCTGGCGCCTTACGATAATCCCGTACATATCGAAGGTTTTACTGATAATTTGCCGATCAACACCGCTCAATTTCCGAGTAATTGGGAGCTCTCTACTGCGCGAGCCTCCAGTATCGTGCGTATGTTAGCGATGGACGGTGTTAATCCAGGACGTCTGGCAGCGGTGGGCTACGGTGAGTTCCAGCCTGTGGCGGATAATGCTTTAGTCGAGGGGCGGGCGCGTAACCGCCGCGTAGTGCTGGTGGTTTCGCGCAATCTTGAGATACGCCGCAGTGTCAGTGGTGTTGGCAGTGCTAATGCCCGCCCAGACAGCGCTTTACAGCGGGCTGGCACGCAACCTGCAGCGACGCCTGCAACAACGTTGCCGAACGCCGGTGCCGTCAATTCCCAGTCGCCAGCCCCTTAGGGCTGGCGCCAGTTCTCGGTAAGTAGATGTTCGCGCCGGGAGGACGAAAATAATGAGAGTCTGGGCCGTTGCCAATCAAAAAGGTGGTGTAGGTAAAACCACCACATCCATCGCCCTTGCTGGTTTGCTTGCAGATGCTGGCAAGCGGGTAGTGGTGGTTGACCTTGATCCACATGGATCCATGACCAGTTATTTTGGTCATGACCCCGATGCACTGGAACACAGTAGTTTTGATCTGTTTTTAAACCAAGGCGTTGTGCCGCAAGGCTTGCCTAAACAATTGTTGTTACCGACCAGTCATGAGCGCATTGCTTTGCTGCCAGCCAGCACAGCGCTGGCCACACTGGAGCGGCAGTCGCCTGGGCAAAGTGGTTTAGGCTTGGTAATTGCCAAAAGCTTGGCGCAATTGTGGGGCGACTTTGACTATGCGCTGATCGATAGTCCGCCGTTACTGGGTATTTTGATGGTCAATGCGCTGGCAGCTAGTCAGCAGTTAGTGATTCCGGTGCAGACTGAGTTCCTGGCTGTTAAGGGTTTGGAACGCATGGTTAATACGCTGGCCATGATCAATCGCTCACGCAAGCAAGCCTTGCCTTATTTGATCGTGCCAACCCTATTCGATCGTCGAACCCAGGCGTCGATGAGTACGTTGCGCTTATTACGCAATGGTTATCCTAATGAGCTGTGGCCAGCTTATATTCCGGTCGACACGCGTCTGCGCGATGCTAGTCGTGCTGGACTAACTCCTTCCCAGTTTGATGTTAACTGTCGGGCGGTACTGGCCTATCGTGCGCTGCTTAAGCAGTTACTCGCCTCACAGCCAAGTACGCAGGTGGCTTGATATGCGTGCTTATAACTGGGTGCGCTCAAGTTTCTCCGCCGTTTGGCCGATAAGTAGTAAAGATTGTTTTAGCGGAAATATTCTATGAGTCGCCCGGTAGACACTGCCACTCGCCCACAACAGGCATTGATGTCCTATTTGGATGCATTGTTGCAGGACGCCTCCGCAGAGTTGGCCGACAGTGTCAGCCTGAGTGAGTTTGAAACTGCTGTGCTGGAAGAGCAGGTACGTGATGCTCGCTTGCAGCCTGTCGCTGTACCCGTAGTTACACCGGTGCCTGTTGCACCGGTAGAGCCCGCGGTTGCACAGGTTTCGTTGCGACAGGAGCCCGTGTCTGTCGATGTGCTTCTGGTTGCTCCATTAGAGCCTGCGGCAGACGTGTCGTTAAAGGTGCCATCGCTGTTGCAGCCTTCGGGCGGGGCGCCTAGTTGGGCGCAAGAGCCATTTGAGTGCTTATTGTTTGAGGTGGCAGGATTGACCTTGGCAGTCCCGCTGGTTTGCTTGGGTTCTATTCACTCCTTGAGTGGTCAAGAGTTGACTCCGCTGTTTGGTCAGCCAGATTGGTTTTTGGGTCTCTTACCCACCGCAAATGGCAATCTTAAAGTGCTCGATACCGCGCGTTGGGTCATGCCCGATCGCTATCGCGATGAGTTTCGCAATGATTTGCAGTATGTGATTTCAGTGCAAGGCTATGAATGGGGATTGGCTGTGCATCAGGTGCGCCACTCTATTCGCCTTGAGCCGAGTGCAGTCAAATGGCGCGGTCAGCGTACCCAGCGACCTTGGCTGGCCGGAACAGTAATTGAGCACATGTGCGCGCTGCTGGATGTGGCCGTTTTGGCCGAGTTAATAGCCAGCGGTGCAGCCAAGCGCTTGGTTAACGGGCAATTACATTAATTGATAACAGCGCCTTGCACGTGCAAGGTTCTATAGTGATAACAGCGCGGTACTCGCGTACGCCGCTGAAGGCGGTTTTTGATGAGGCTCTGGACATGAATAAAAGCTCTGCACACGGTTCCGAAGATCCTATTCTGCAGTGGGTAACCTTCCGCCTGGACAATGAAACCTATGGCATCAACGTGATGCAGGTTCAGGAAGTGCTGCGTTACACCGAGATCGCCCCGGTGCCTGGTGCGCCGAGTTATGTGTTGGGCATTATTAACTTGCGCGGCAATGTGGTCACGGTTATCGATACGCGTCAGCGCTTTGGCTTGTGCTCGGCTTCCATTACCGACAACAGCCGTATTGTGATTATTGAGGCGGACAAGCAAGTCGTTGGCATTTTGGTTGATAGCGTTGCCGAAGTGGTTTACCTGCGCCAATCGGAAGTTGAAACCGCACCTAACGTCGGCAATGATGAGTCAGCCAAGTTCATTCAGGGCGTATGCAACAAGAACGGTGAACTGTTGATTCTGGTTGAACTCGACAAGATGATGTCCGAAGAAGAATGGTCGGACATGGAGAACTTCTGATTTATGCTCGAAGTGGCGGTTGCTGTGCTCGGTGTCATCTGCATCTTGCTGGCGGGTACTTGCTTGTGGCTCAGGCTTAATCAGTCGCAGCAAGCGCTGCTGCAGGCCGAGCGCGATAGCGTGCGCGATCAGCGCAGCAAAGAGTTAGCGCGACGCTTGGATGCGTACCTAACCGGCAGCATCCGTATGGGTGAAGAGTTGCATGAGCTGCGCCGAGTGGTTGCACCGCTACCCGACAAGTTAAATCAGATAGAACAGCGCGATCCCAGCAGCTTATCGTTTACCCAAGCCGCGCGTTTGGCGGGCCTTGGCGCCAGCGTTGATGAACTTACTCAGTCCTGTGGTTTAAGCACTGCAGAGGCTGAGCTGGTGCGTAAGTTACATCGCTCAAAAGCCGGATGATCACTGCGGCGTGCTGTTTCTCGTTACGCTGAGTGCTTGTTCATCCGCGCATGCGGTCAGTCGATTCTGTGTTGGCTGACTCAAGTCGGCTGACAAGCCATGAGTCTCAATACATTCCTTATTCTTCTTCGCGTGTGGCCGTCGGCGCGTGGGGCGAGCGGCCTTGGGCCGGATCAAAGTCGGCCGGGAATTTGCCCTTTAAGTACCAGGCAAAGGCAATGATTTCAGCAATGCTGCGGTACAGAGCCTCGGGGATTGAATCGCCGAGCTCTAAGCGTGCCAATAAACGTACCAACTCGGCATTTTCGTAAATAGGCACTTCATATTCGCGCGCAATGGCGAGTATGGCTTCGGCTAGTTGGTCGTCACCTTTGGCGGTCAGGCTCGGTGCGTTGTTGCCGTCATAGCTTAGGGCGATGGCTTGGCGTGGGGTTTGCCGTTTCATGCGGTTTCATCTACCCAGCGTTGTTCAAGGCTGGTGCGTTGGCCTTGTGGTGGAGTGCCTTGCTGGCAGGCCAGTTCGCCGACGTTTAAGCCGGCGCTGGTTAATCGTTCACGCAAATGGGTTAACTCGCTTGCGATTAGGTTTGCGGTGCCGGGTAACTCGGCCCAGAGCTGGCTAGAAACGCTGCCACGGGCCAGCTGTGCTTGTATTTGCAATGGCCCTAAGGGCGCAAGATCAAATGCCAGCTCAACTCGCCAGAGTGCTTCTGCAGGCTCTTTGGCGTTTTTTTGTGGGCTTTGCTCGCGTTGTATCTTTGCTTGCAGCGGAACCAGTTCGTGCTGGTTACGCATTGGAACTTCCAGTTGCCAGGTTGTCAGTTGGTTACCCTCTGGGCTCATTTGCGTTTGCGCCAGGCTCGACAGTTGATGAGTTTGCAGGCGCGATATGGCGGCGGCGGCCAGGCGTAACAAACTACCCAGATCACCATCAGCTTCTAGGTTTTGCAGCAGTCTAGAGGGCAGTGGAAAATTGCGGGCTTGTTGACGCTCGCCAGTTTGCTCAAGTTTGCCGAGCAGGTTGCGCGCAAACATAGGCAGCGCTTGGGCTAAAGCACCTTGGCCACTGCTGGCGGTGAGGGCGGCAGTGGCTGCGTTGGGCAGAATTGGCAGCAGCTGTGCGACCAATCGCAATAGGTTGGATTTTAGATCCTGATTTTGCGCCGGCAGCTTGCCGTCGAGCAGTTTGGCTTCTAAAAAAACGCCGCTATTTTCTAGCGCTTGCGCCACACCTTTGGCGCTGCTCATTTGTTGCAAGCTCGGCAGATTGCTGAGTAGCTTGTCGACACTGCCACGCAGGGCTTCGGGCAGCGCGTTGCCGGGCGCTGTCGACGACAATCCGGGCAGGGCTTTAATTAATCCCTCCAGTGAACTTTGCCGGCTTTCCTGGCTTTGCAGTTGCTGGGTGAGTGCAAGTTGATCGAGTCGCGCGCTTAGCGGCACAAAGTTTAGTGATTGCTGGCCTTTTACTTGAGCGCTAAGCAGGCTACCGGCAGGTAGGGCTAGCGGTGTTTCAAGGTTGAGTTTTGTGCCCGCTAAAGGGCTGTTGAGCAGGGTCACAATGACTTTGTAGAGGGCTTGCTGTGCTTTAATTTGCGGCAGTGCTTCGCTGCTGATGACCTTGGCTTGTAGCAGTGTGCCCAGCGGCAGTTGTTTGAGGTCGAGGCTCAATAAGGGGCCTGGAGTGGCGATTGGCAGAATACTCACACGCGTCTGCGACAGTGCAGTAACAGCCAGTGCTGTGCCCTGGGCTAACGGGCTATTACTGCTGGCCCGCAAGGTGGCCTGTTGACCGTTTGCCAAGGTTAATTTGAGTAGCAGTTGAAAGCTTTGCGCCACGGCTTTCTGGTCGATAACTTCGGCTTTGGCGCTCTCCCCGGTAGCCAGCAGGCCTTCAAGTGGTTGTAATAATTTAATCGCCTGCTCGGCTGAGACGTTCGGGCGGGTGGCCGGTGGCGGCGGTGGAAGAGGGCGAGGGCTGCTGATTTCGGCCGTCATTGGGTTACAACCTGTCGAAAATGCCTGCTTCGGAGCGCAGGGCCGGGCATGTATAATCCCGCCCCGTCTGGGCCGGCTGTAGAGCTTGCATCAGTATAGCGGCCAACCCTGGCTTCAACTTGAATGCCCAATAGGTAGCAATGTTGTGACCCCTCCATTTATTCAAGCCGTGGCACTGGCCTGCGAGCGGGATTGGCGCATGTTGTTTAGCCAGCTTGAGTTGAGTTTGCATTCAGCGCAAATGCTGCAGATCAGCGGTCCCAATGGTAGCGGCAAAACCAGCTTGTTGCGGCTGCTGGCTGGGTTAATGCAGCCGACAGCCGGGGAAATCTTCTTGCGCGGTCAGCCTTTGGCGCGCCAGCGCACTGAGTTGGCCGCGAACATGCTGTGGATTGGTCATGCGGCGGGCATTAAAGGCCTGTTAAGCGCCGAAGAGAACCTTGCTTGGCTGTGCGCCTTGCAGCGCCCCGCTAAGCGCGAAGCCATTTGGACAGCCTTGGCCGCAGTTGGCCTGCGTGGTTTTGAAGACGTGCCTTGTCACACGCTATCGGCTGGGCAGCAACGGCGGGTGGCGCTGGCGCGACTGTATCTAAATGCTCCGCCATTGTGGATTCTCGATGAGCCTTTTACCGCCTTGGACAAGCAGGCGGTTGCCGAACTAGAGCTGCATTTGGCCGCTCACTGTGAGCAAGGTGGCATCGTTATTTTGACTACCCACCACAACCTCACCATCAAACCTGCGGGCTACTGTGAATTATTACTGGGGGCGGCATGAGCAACGTCTTTAGCCTGTTACTGCGGCGTGAGGCGCGCCTGTTGTTTCGTCGTCCAGCAGAATTGGCCAACCCCTTGGTTTTTTTTGCCATTGTTATTGCCTTGTTTCCCTTGGCGGTCGGGCCTGAGAGTCAGTTGCTGAAAACCATCTCGCCCGGATTGCTCTGGGTGGCCGCTCTACTGGCGGTGCTGCTGTCGCTCGACGGCTTGTTTCGCAGTGACTTCGAAGACGGCTCGTTAGAGCAGTGGGTCGTTTCGCCGCACCCCTTAGCGCTTTTAGTGCTGGCCAAGGTACTGGCACACTGGTTGTTTTCTGGGCTGGCACTGGTGCTGTTATCGCCGTTGTTGGCGTTAATGCTGGGACTGCCGGCGCGCTGTATGCCGACCTTGTTACTGTCATTGCTGCTGGGCACGCCGGTGTTAAGCCTGCTTGGCGCAGTGGGGGCGGCGTTAACCGTGGGTCTTAAGCGCGGCGGTTTGCTGCTGGCGTTGTTGATTTTGCCGCTGTATATCCCCGTGCTAATTCTTGGTAGCGGCGTGTTGCAAGCAGCGCTACAGGGCTTGCCCACTGGCGGCTATCTGTTGTGGATGGCCAGCCTGACAATGCTCACCGTGACCCTAAGCCCTTTTGCAATTGCTGCTGGCTTGACCATCAGCGTGGCTGAATAGCGAGTTTATATTGATATGAATTGGACTTGGTTTCACAAGCTTGGCTCGCCGAAATGGTTCTATCAAACCAGCGGTCGTTGGTTGCCATGGTTGGCCGTGGCGGCTGCGTTATTGATCGTGGTTGGCGTGGTGTGGGGCTTGGCGTTTGCGCCGGCGGATTACCAGCAGGGCAATAGCTTTCGGATTATCTACATTCACGTGCCGGCGGCCATGCTCGCGCAATCGTGCTACATCATGCTGGCGGTGGCCGGGGTGGTCGGGCTGGTGTGGAAGATGAAACTGGCCGATGTCGCGCTGCAATGCGCTGCGCCGATCGGTGCCTGGATGACAGTGATCGCGCTGGTCACCGGCGCCGTCTGGGGCAAGCCGACGTGGGGCACTTGGTGGGTGTGGGATGCGCGTCTGACCTCAATGCTGATTTTGCTGTTTTTGTACTTCGGTGTGATTGCCCTCGGGCAGGCCATTAGCAATCGTGACAGCTCGGCCAAAGCTTGTGCGGTGCTGGCGATTGTTGGGGTAATCAACATTCCGATCATTAAGTACTCGGTGGATTGGTGGAACTCGTTGCACCAAGGCGCCACGTTCAAACTGACCGAAAAGCCGGCGATGCCGTCAGAAATGTGGCTGCCATTACTGGTCATGGTCATTGGTTTCTACTGCTTCTTCGGCGCGGTACTGTTGATGCGCATGCGCCTTGAAGTGCTCAAACGTGAAGCGCGTAGCAGTTGGGCCAAAGCCGAAGTTAAAGCGGCGACGGAGCATTTGTTATGAACTTCAGTTCGTTGGCTGAATTTATCGCCATGGGTGGCCACGCCCTGTATGTCTGGTCGGCCTTCGGTTTTAGCTTATTGGTACTGGCAATCAATGTTGGCGGGCCGCTGCTGGCTAAACGTCATTATTTGCAAGAACAGGCGCGCCGTTTGCGTCGTGAGGAGTTGAAGTGAATCCGCTGCGCAAGAAACGTCTATTGATCATCCTGGCCACTCTTGCCGGTATTGCCATCGCTGTGGGGTTAGCGCTGAGCGCGCTGCAACAGAACATTAACCTGTTCTACACCCCGACGCAGATCGCCAATGGTGATGCCCCGCAAGACACGCGTATTCGTGCCGGCGGCATGGTTGAAGAGGGCTCTCTGAAACGGACTGGCGACTCGCTGGATGTTGAGTTTGTGGTCACCGACTTTGTCAAGGCCGTGACCATTCGTTATCGCGGCATCCTCCCGGATTTATTCCGTGAAGGGCAGGGCATTGTCGCCCTCGGTAAGCTCAATAGCGACGGTGTGTTAATCGCCGATGAAGTGCTGGCTAAACATGACGAGAAGTACATGCCGCCGGAAGTTACTAAAGCCCTGCAAGACAGTGGTCAGTTAAAAACTCTAGACGCCGGAGGCGTTAAGCCATGAACTTCGCCCTGATTATTCCTGAGCTTGGCCATTTGGCCTTGGTGCTCGCCCTTTGCTTGGCGCTTGTGCAGGCCAGCGTGCCGCTGGTTGGCGCTTGGCGTGGTGACCGGTTGTGGATGAGCCTGGCAGTGCCGGCTGCCCGTGGCCAATTTGGTTTCTTGTTCGTAGCCTTTGCGGCCCTGACGTACGCCTTTGTCACCGATGATTTCTCGGTGGCCTACGTGGCCGGTAACTCCAACAGCGCCTTGCCGTGGTATTTCAAGTTCAGCGCCGTATGGGGCGCGCATGAAGGCTCGCTGCTGTTGTGGGTGTTTATTTTGGGCGGCTGGACCTGCGCCGTGTCGATCTTCTCGCGGCAGTTACCGGAAGTAATGCTGGCCCGCGTGTTGGCGATAATGGGCATGATCAGCATTGGCTTTTTGCTGTTCTTGCTGCTCACCTCCAACCCATTTACCCGTCTATTACCGAATATGCCCAGCGATGGCCGTGACCTTAATCCGCTGTTGCAGGACGTAGGCTTAATCGTTCACCCGCCAATGCTGTACATGGGCTATGTCGGTTTCTCGGTGGCCTTCGCTTTTGCCATTGCCGCCTTGCTGGGTGGTCGCTTAGATGCCGCTTGGGCGCGCTGGTCGCGGCCGTGGACGTTGGTGGCTTGGGCCTTTCTCGGCATTGGTATCGCTCTGGGCTCTTGGTGGGCCTATTACGAACTTGGCTGGGGCGGCTGGTGGTTCTGGGACCCGGTGGAAAACGCCTCGTTTATGCCCTGGTTAGTCGGCACCGCACTGATCCACTCGTTGGCTGTTACTGAAAAACGTGGTGTGTTTAAAAGCTGGACCGTATTACTGGCCATTGCTGCGTTTTCATTAAGTTTGCTCGGCACCTTCTTGGTTCGTTCTGGCGTGCTCACCTCGGTGCATGCGTTTGCCACCGATCCAGAACGTGGGATTTTCATACTGGCATTTTTGCTGGTGGTGGTCGGCGGCTCACTAACCTTGTTCGCTTTTCGCGCGCCAGTGGTGAAGAGCAAAGTTGGCTTTACCCTGTTGTCGCGGGAAACCTTGTTGTTGGTGAATAACTTGGTGCTGATCGTGGCCGCCGCGATGATTTTGCTGGGCACCCTCTATCCGTTGGTATTGGATGCAATGACTGGCGCAAAAATGTCGGTGGGCCCGCCGTATTTCAATGCCATGTTCTTGCCGCTGATGGCGGTGTTGATGTCGGTAATGGCCATTGGTGTGTCGGTGCGTTGGAAAAACACGCCGCTGCAATGGCTGCTGGGCATGCTGGCGCCAGTGTTGGTTGGCAGTGCTGTGCTGGGTGTTTTGGCTTCATTAGTGTTGGGCGATTTCCATTGGGCCGTCTTGGCGACCTGTGTGCTGGCTGCGTGGGTGGTTTTGGCAGGGCTGCGCGATTTGCTGGATAAAACCCGCAACAAGGGTTTACTGCGCGGCAGTCGCAGTTTGCCAGGTAGTTATTGGGGCATGCAGATGGCGCACTTCGGCATTGCCGTGTGCGCGCTGGGGATTGTTTTGTCGAGTCAAAACAACAGCGAGCGCGATTTGCGCATGGCACCCGGTGAGGTGGTTGAAGTGGGCGGTTATCGCTTTGTTTTTGAGGGTGCCGAGCATTTTCAAGGACCGAACTTCACCTCTGATCGGGCCACTATCCGAGTGTTTGTCGGCGACCAGCAAGTGTCGCTGCTGCACCCTGAAAAGCGCTTGTACACCGTGCAAGGCTCAATGATGACCGAGGCCGGAATTGACGCAGGCTTTACCCGTGACCTTTACGTGGCACTGGGCGAGCCGCTGGATAACGGTGCTTGGGCTGTGCGTGTGCATGTGAAACCGTACATTCGCTGGATCTGGCTGGGTGCCATGCTCACCGGACTGGGCGGTTTGTTGGCCGCCTGTGACCGGCGTTATCGGTTGAAAGTTAAAAGCCGGGTGCGAGATGCCTTGGGCATGGCGGGAGCAGCCACATGAAGCGGGCACTGTTGTTAATACCCTTGGTGTTGTTTTTGGCAGTGGCGGTGTTTCTTTATCGTGGCCTCTATCTTGACCCGTCCGAGCTGCCTTCGGCGCTGATAAATAAACCGTTCCCGGTCTTTAGCTTGCCTGCGGTCAGTGGTGGCCAGGTGATCAGCGAAGCGGACCTTAAGGGGCAGCCGGCGCTAGTCAACGTCTGGGCGACTTGGTGCCCGTCGTGCCGGGTCGAGCATCCGTTTTTAACCCAGTTGCGCGCCCAGGGCGTGCGGATTATTGGCGTTAACTACAAGGATGAAAACGCCGCCGCGCAAAAATGGTTGGTGGACTTGCACGACCCCTATCAGCTGAATATTGATGATGCAAAAGGCAGCCTTGGCCTGAATTTAGGCGTGTACGGGGCCCCGGAAACCTTCTTGGTCGACAAAGACGGCATCATCCGCCACAAGTTTGTTGGCGTGATAGATGAGCGTATCTGGCGAGAGCAGTTGGCAGGTTTGTATCAGGGCTTAGTTGATGAGGTGCGGCCATGAAACCATGGCTCAAGTGGTTGCTCTGCGCTGTGCTCTGGAGTGGCATTGCCCACGCCGGTATTGATACCTATGAGTTTGCTGATCAGGCTACTCGCGAGCGTTTCACTACCTTGACCAAAGAGCTGCGTTGCCCGAAGTGTCAGAACCAGGACCTGGCCGACTCCAATGCACCCATTGCCATGGATCTGCGGCGGGAGATCTACCGCATGCTGCAAGAGGGGCAGAGCAATGAGCAAATCGTCGACTACTTGGTTAGTCGTTATGGTGACTTCGTCCGTTACAAGCCGCCGGTAACCGCCAGCACCCTGGTTCTCTGGTATGGCCCAGCGGGTTTGCTGGGTTTTGGCGGGTTGTTGCTGTTGTTTATCGTCTTACGCCGGCGCAGTGCCAGCAGCACAGAAAGCCAACTGTGTAGCGAGGACCGTGAGCGCCTCGCCAAGTTGCTCGCTAGCGCTGCGTCGCACACCACCACTCAGTCGGATAAAAAAGCCCCATGATGGATTTCTGGTTTGCCGCCAGCCTGTTGTTACTGGCTGGCCTCGCTGTATTGCTGGTACCTCTGTTGCGCGGTCGAAAAGCGCAAACAGAAGAAGACCGTACCGCGTTAAACGTGTCGCTGTATCAAGAGCGCCTGGCCGAATTGCAAACGCAGTTGGTCGCCGGCGTATTGAGTGCTGCGCAAATGGATCAAGCTCGCGCCGAAGCCGGCCGCGAACTGCTGGCCGACACCGACGGCTACGAACTGAAAAGCAGCGCTAAGCTGGGCAAGGCGCTGCCGCTGTTAGTCAGCTTTATGGTGCCGCTACTGGGTTTAGGCTTGTACCTGCAATGGGGTGCCAGTGACAAAGTTGAGCTGACTCGACAATTCTCCCAGGCGCCAGCTTCTGTAGAAGAGATGACAGCACGCCTTGAACAGGCGGTGAAACTGCAGCCGGACTCCGCCGAAGCTTGGTATTTCCTCGGCCGTACCTACATGGCGCAAACTCGCCCGGCTGATGCGGCCAATGCGTTTGAGCAGGCAGTAAAGGTTTCTGGTCGCCAACCGGAACTGCTCGGGCAGTGGGCGCAGGCGCTGTATTTTGTTGCCGACAAACAGTGGTCAGCACAACTGCAAGGGCTCACCGATGAAGCCCTGCAAAACGATCCGCAAGAGGCAACCAGCCTTGGTTTGCTGGGTATCGCCGCCTTTGAGGCTGGACGCTTCTCAGATGCGGTGCTGTTTTGGCAGCGCCTAGTGGCGGCGCTACCGGCGAATGATCCTTCGCGTGCTCCGCTGGAAGGCGGGATTGCGCGGGCACAGGAGCAAATGGCCGCGTTAGGGCAAAGCATGCCGGCCGAACCGCAAGCAGCTGTTGCTGCGGCGGGTGCCACCCTCAAGGTGCGAGTGAGTTTGGCGGCTGAACTGCAAGGCAAGGTACTGCCCGGTGATAGCGTGTTTATCTTCGCCAAGGCCAGTGCTGGCCCGCCAATGCCGTTGGCAGTTAAGCGCCTGACCGTGGCAGATTTACCGGCTGAAGTTAGCTTGTCAGACAGCGACGCAATGCTGCCGCAGTTGAAGTTGTCGAATTTCCCCCAGGTGCAATTACAGGCGCGTATCTCCCGGGCCGGGGATGCCAAGGCGGGTGAGTGGATGGTCCGTAGCCAGCCGATAGCCAGCACCAGCGGTGATGTTCAGGTGCTGGTTATCGACAGCGCTGAGCAATGATTGGCAGCGCTATTAGCCCGTGCCGCGCGGTTCTTGCTGCGGCACTGCTGCTCGGTTTGTCGGCTTGCAGCGTGCAGCCGAGTCACTCGCCGGCCGTTGCGCCGAGCGTGGCCAGCAAACCCCACCCGCACTTTGCTCCACCGCCCGGAGGGCATAGCCATTGGGATGCAAAGCTGGGTGTCCACGTGCTGGATAATGTCCCGGCTGTGTATTACCGCGAGCGTACGTACTACCACTGGAGCAATGGCTGGAGCTGGGCCGTTCAGCCAAACGGTCCTTGGCAAGCGTGCCCTATTAGCGCGGTACCTGCGGGCTTGAGTCGCTATTACGCAAACTAAGGGTTGCCGTCAGAAAGCCGCAGGCTAGCGCAATGCTGGCTTGTTAGGGATGCTCCGGGCAGTGCTGCGCGTCTAATGCTGGCGCGTGGTCAGCGGCTAAGGGATGCAAGAAGCCATGCAGATGCGGCATGATGCATGGCTTGAACTGCAAGCCATGTTGCACTTAGCGCCTGCAATCGCCGCCTATTCTGCAGACTGAGATAACGCTTTGAGCCCGACGCAAACTTGGCGTGAACGCCTGTATATCATCATCTTCCACAGCGATACCCCGGCCGGATTGCGTTTTGATACCTGGTTGCTAGTGGTGATTTTGGCCAGTTTAGGGGTGATGATGCTCGACAGCATCCAGTCGATCAGTCAGGACTACAAGTCTTGGCTGCAAGGCCTTGAATGGATGTTTACGGTGGTTTTTGCCATTGAGTATGGCTTGCGGTTGTACAGCTCCCCAAAGCCGTTGCGCTATGCCTTTAGCTTCTTTGGCTTGATTGATTTACTGGCGGTAATGCCAGCCATTCTTGGTCTCTACGTGGGTAATGCGCAGTACCTGATGATCGTGCGGGTGATTCGGGTTTTGCGGGTATTTCGCGTGCTCAAGCTGGTGGCTTACATGCGCCAGGCGAATTTTTTGCTGACGGCCTTGCGCGGCAGTCAGCAGAAAATCACCGTTTTCTTTCTGTGTATTCTCACCTTGGTAACAGTTTTCGGCGCGCTGATGTACGTGGTAGAAGGCCCCGCGAACGGTTACACCAGTATCCCGAAAAGTATGTATTGGGCCATTGTCACCCTCACCACCGTTGGCTACGGCGACATCGCCCCGCAAACCCCGTTGGGCCAGGCGCTTTCCAGTTTGCTGATGATCGCCGGTTATTCGATTATTGCCGTACCCACCGGGATATTTACCGCTGAACTGGCCAGCGCCATGCGCCCGGTCAGCTCGCTGCACCCTTGCCCCGTTTGCGCGAAAGACAATCATGAGGCGCATGCCGGCTTCTGTAATCGTTGTGGTAATCCGCTGTATACGCGACAGCCGCAGGCTGACGGTGAACAAAGCGCTAAAGATAAGCAGTAACCCGC
>JBBKVZ010000340.1:0-3945 GCA_037968715.1 Pseudomonas sp. | reverse complement strand
TAAATCCGGCAAGCTGCCTTCAAGCGCATCCAGCTGGGGCCGCCCATCCAAAGCGCGCTTGAGAGCGGACTTCTGCCGGGGGCTGAGTTGGCTCAGCTGAGCCAGCCAGTGTTGGAAGAGCTGGGTGTCCATGTGCAGACCTCCTGAAGGGGTGTCTACTCACAGCTTATTCTTGCAACACGTAACTGGGACATAGCCTTTTTATTGCCCCGCTAAAAGCGCTTAGTCTTTTTGGCCGGTAACGGTCTTGCCGTCAACGTTGCCGTCTTTGAGCATGATCTGGTATTCCTTACCGTCGGTTTCTACCTGATGCAAGCGCACCAGTAGGTAGTCCCAGTCTTTGGCAAACCAGAGCACGGTCTTGCGATTGCTTTTGGTTGGGTCGCGGACGCGCTCAACCTTGATGGCATCAATTAAGCCGGCTTTGGTGCGTACGCGCTCCGGGCCAAGCACGCGGAAGTCATAGGTTTCGACCTCGTCGCCGTCGACCACCTGATAGCTCATGCTTTTTTTGCCGGCAGCCACGTCGTATTGCAGTTCCAGCTGGTAGGTCGACTTGTCTTGCATGCCCTTATTCAGTGGCAGTCGTACGGAGTTGCCACGGTCGCTGCCGAGCACTTGTTTCTCTATCCAGTCGAAGTCCTGCTCGACTTTTTTGCCTTTGCCGATACCGCCGCGTTTGAGGCGATAGGTCAGCGGTACAAATAAGTTGTTTTCCAAGCGAAAGGTACTGACTTCGCTAAGGCTGGCCACCAGCATGGCGGCCTCGAAGTTGAGCTGCCAGCGGTTGTCTGGCAAGCGCTCAAGGCTGCGCTCGGCAGTGCCGCTAATGGGCAGTTGCTTCCAGTCAGCGGTGTAGCTGGCAGTAAAAGGTTTTAGCTCTAAGGCTTGGGCTGACAGGCTGAGTGCGCTTAAAGCGCTCAGCACCAACAATAAGGCGCGCCGCATAAGGTCTCCTAACTTAGGTGTAGTGGGTCGGCAGGTTAGCCGGCGAGGGCGTGCAGCACTTTACCGCTGGGCGCCAATAACTGGCCATCAAAGGTTGCTCCTTGTGTGCCTAGGCTTACTCGGCCTTGGGCAAACCAGCTTACTGCGAGTGGATAAATACGGTGTTCCTCGACATGTACCCGTTGTGCCAGGCTTTGCGCCGTGTCGCCGGCAATGATCGGTACCACTGCTTGTACGACCAACGGTCCGCCATCAAGTTCCTCAGTAACAAAATGCACGCTGCAGCCATGTTCATGCTCGCCGTCATCGATGGCCCGCTGATGGGTGTGCATGCCTTTGTACTTGGGCAGTAATGAGGGGTGGATGTTCAGCAGGCGACCTTGGTAGTGGCGCACAAACTCGCTGCTTAGAATGCGCATAAATCCGGCGAGAACCACCAGTTGCGGCTCGAAGCCATCGATGGCCGCAGCCAGCGCTTGGTCAAACGATGCGCGGTCGCTAAAGGCTTTGTGGTCGAGCACCAGAGTAGCAATTCCGGCTGCTTGGGCGCGTTGCAGGCCGTAAGCATCGCTACGATTAGAGATAACCGCAGCAACAGTGGCCGGATTTTCACCGGCGGCGATGTTGTCGATCAGCGCCTGCAGGTTGCTGCCGGAGCCTGAGATCAGCACCACTACCTTGCAGGCTGCTGACGGCATCAGTGGCTCTTCAGGTTGTTCAAAACGACGCGCTCGCTACCTTCGGCAGCGTTGGCGATGCTACCGATCACCCAAGGTTGCTCGCCGGCTGCGCGCAGGCAAGCCAGAGCAGTGTCGGCATCTTCTGGCGCTACGCAGATGATCATGCCCACGCCGCAGTTGAGCACGCGGTGCATTTCAATCTCGTTGACGTTGCCCTGTGCTTGCAGCCAATCAAATACCGCTGGGCGCTGCCAGCTGTTGATGTCGATGATCGCCTGGGTGCCGTCTGGCAGTACCCGTGGGATATTTTCGATCAAGCCGCCACCGGTGATGTGCGCCATGGCTTTAACGGTGCCGGTTTCTTTGATCAGTTGCAGCAGTGGCTTCACGTAGATACGTGTAGGTGCCATCAGCAACTCGGTCAGTGGCTTGCCGTCGAGTTCGATGGTTTCGATCTTGGCGCCTGCCACTTCGATGATCTTGCGGATCAGCGAGTAACCGTTGGAGTGCGGACCGGAAGACGGTAGGGCCAGCAGGGTGTCGCCGGCAGCCACTTTAGTGCCGTCGATGATCTCAGCTTTTTCCACAACACCAACGCAGAAACCCGCTAGGTCGTAGTCTTCGCCTTCGTACATGCCTGGCATTTCGGCGGTTTCGCCGCCTACCAAAGAGCAGCCAGCCAGTTCGCAGCCAGCGCCGATGCCGGTCACCACTTGGGTGGCAACCTCAACGTTGAGTTTGCCGGTGGCATAGTAATCAAGGAAAAACAGCGGTTCTGCGCCGCAAACAATCAGGTCGTTGACACACATGGCCACGAGGTCGATGCCGATGCTGTCGTGCTGATTGAGGTTCAGCGCCAGACGCAGCTTAGTGCCCACGCCGTCGGTGCCAGATACCAGAACCGGTTGCTTGTAGCCCGCCGGGATTTCGCAGAGCGCGCCAAAGCCGCCCAAGCCGCCCATGACTTCCGGCCGTTTGGTGCGCTTGGCCACGCTTTTAATGCGTTCGACCAGGGCTTCGCCAGCATCAATATCGACGCCAGCGTCCTTGTAGCTGATGGAAGGTTGCTTGCTCATAGGTCCAGGCCTTTAGAAAGGGATGTTCGGGAGCGACCGGTCTGCTTGAGTGGATGGCTTTGTACCTGCAGGCGAGAATTACGCGTCGCGGTTCTCGGTTACGGGTAAAAAGTGCCACTCCAGCTCGGCTCGTGTCGAAGCCGGTCTGCGAAGGCGCGCGATTTTATCAGGCTTGCACGCCAGCGGCCATCGGCGCATGCCGTCTGACCGGCATTAGCTGCCTACTCAGGCGCTTGATCCGACGAATAGCGGCTAAATTACGCGCCCGAAAAGCCTTTATACGCATGGTTACGGTCCGCGCCGTTTGCGCTGAATGGCTAAAAGTGTAAGTGCTCACGCATGCTTTACGGATATTTTCGGGGTTGCGCATGTCACATGCCTGAACTCGCTGTTAAGGGTGCTCAACTCCGTTTAAGCGCAGCAATGCTCAGACTTCTGGGATGTTGGTATAACTGTGCAGATTTGTCTGCAGTCGTTTGCGGGGCGGGTAAGGCTAATTTAACTGCAGCTGAGTACTGTGCTTGTGGTTTGGGGAGTGGGAATAGTTGCCGCGCCAGAGACGGCTGTTTAAGGTATAGGTCTGTTTTTAACTTTTAATGGCTGACGAGAATTCGATGCGCGCGATTGCCCGGTTATTTGTTATTTGCTTATCACTGCTGTGTTTGCCGCTTGCCGCGCAAACCGTGAGTGGCCTTTATCAGGTGCGTGAAGGAGTTGACAGTCAGCAGCCCGATGAGCGCAATGCGGCGCTCGGTCGAGCGCTGGATACCTTGGTGTTGCGTCTGACGGGTGATCCGCAAGCTTTGCAAAATCCTGCATTGACGCCTTTGCGCAACGAGCCGCAGCAACTCATCACGCGCTATGCCTATGAGGTCGATCCGGCGCGGGGGCAGGTGTTGCTGGTCGATTTTGACCCGGTCAGTAGCGAACGCAGCTTGCGGCAGGCCGGCTTGGCGTTGTGGGGTGCTAATCGGCCGGTCATCTTGGCCTGGTGGCTCAACGACTCTACCGAAGGCACGGCCTTGGTTGGCGACGCACAGCCTGCCGCAATAGTGTTGCGCAGCGCGGCTGCACGAAGTGGTTTACCGCTTAGCCTGCCGCTGGCGGATCTGGATGAGCAGCTGCTGGCGACCGCACAGAATCTGTCTGCTGAGCAGTCGCAGCTGTTGCAAGCGGCATCGGGGCGTTATAACGCCGATGCTTTGCTGGCCGTGCAGGCTCGTGAGGCCGACGGCCAGTGG
>JBBKVZ010000339.1:0-2542 GCA_037968715.1 Pseudomonas sp. | reverse complement strand
GTTTAGTTTCCATCAACGATTACCTGGGCATTAAGTGCTTGAATAAGAGTCGGGTCGACCGCCGCTGCGGGCGTTTCAGAGCAAATCAATACTCGGTCAAATTGACCCGGTGCGACGTTGTAAAGAAAGTTAGCAATCCCCAGCCCGTAGTTGTCCGAAAACGACAAGGCGTGACCGATGGTATGCCCCAGCGCAATCGGCGAGCGGCTGGTCGAACTGAAGTGAACGTCAGCGCCACTGCGCTCAAGCCGTTCGGCCAATAAAAAGGGCCGCCAGACAAACTCACTGGTGCCAATAACCAACACCCGCTCCCCTGCTTGCACGGTTAAATTCACTGCCAGGGTGTCTTGATGCTCGCGCACCCCCATGCGCCCCCAATCAAGCGCGGGATCCAACGGCCAATCACCAATAGCCACTCGGCCCACTTCTGGCATCTCGGGCAGCGGCGCGGCCGGGTCTTCAGTAAAGGTGTAGCTACCTTCCAGCAATGCGACCGAACTGGCGTGTTCGCCCAACGCCGTCCGCACGGCACCTTGCGACCAATCGGTCAGGGTGGCGGTAACCACCCGTTCAATGTTGTTTAGGCCGGCATCGGTCAACGCCTTGAGTAAGTTGATAAAAGTCTTGCCGGTGGAAGCCTCATCATCAACCAGCACCAGTGAGCGGGCGCTGAGCATCAGTTCGCGGGTTAGTTGATCCTGCGGCATGTGCAGCAGATGCGCGCTCGCATGGCTGTGCTCTTCTTCGAAGCGGGCAAACAGTGGCGTGCCTAATGGATGCCGGGTGCTGACCAAGTACACTGTATCTGCGCGAGTACGGCTGAGTGCGCGATGCACACCCGCGCCCAGACCAACAGCGGTTTCGGCCATGCCGATCACCAGCACCGGGCCGGGAATATCGCTCGGAATCTTCGCCGCCAAGCTATCGAAGCTGGCGGCCATCGCCGCAGGCCGAGCCGGAATATGCCGGCCTAACACGCGGGAGACAAACAAAAAGGCCCGTTTAGGATTGCGACGTTCAGCAAAACCAAACAGCGATTGCGCAATGGCGGTGGAGCTATGCACTCGAACGTCAAGGCGGCCGCGAGATAAGTCCGCATGCATGACATTTACATCGAGGTGGTGATTACCGCTTTTCATCAACAAAATATCCAGCGCAGAAATCGGGATGAGACCATAACGGTCAAATCGAAAAATACAAGGTAAAGCACACTTAAGAACGGCTGGCCTCTATTCGCCATAGCGATGCTTGCGCCTCTCGTACCAGTTCGGGGGTCGATCGGCTTGGCACATTACGCGCGCGCAGCGCATCCACCCGGGCAGCTTCAAGGAACGACAGTACCAGCGACGATTTTACCGCGAAGTTCATATTTTGCGCGTCAGACATGCTTGAGGTTACCAAGCCGACCACTAGACCCGACAAATCAAATAGCGGGCTGCCACTGGAGCCAGGCTGGATCGGTGCAGTGAACTGCAAAAGACTGGCGTCGTCACGTAAACCAAACAGCCCGGAGACGCCACCCTGTGTGACCTGAACGCCGCCGCCGGCCAAACCCGCCAAAGGAAAGCCCAGTGCGACTATGCCCTCACCCAACTCAGTACCAAGCCCTTCGCGAAAAGTGACTGGTTTAAGTGCTGGGGCTCCGCTGATGCGCAGGAGCGCAAGGTCGTTACGGCGATCGACCACCACCGGCTCGCCGCGGTACCGCCCCTCGAAAGACGCAATGAAGATGTTATCCAAACCTTCGATAACATGCGCGCAGGTCAAAATATGCTTGGCACTTACCGCAAATCCGCTGCCAGTTGCGCTGGCGCTTTCATTTGGGCCACTTGCCCCAGCGCTGTCACTCGGCCGGTTCGGATGACGCTCGTCAATTTCGATACCTAGCCGCCGACCCAGAGCCGCTAGGCCATATGCGGAGGCATCCGCCAAGGCACGTACTTTCCATTGGTCATTACGCCGGTAAAATTCCGCGACGATCATCGCCGCTTCGCCGTAATCAGCCATGGGCAGGGCGTGCTCAGTGGCACTATTAACGACGAGCTTTAGCCCGGCAAGTTCGCGCAGCGGACCCGCCGCGCCAAAGGTATACACAATTAATAGCGCACGGTCGCTGCCGGCGGGGAGTTGCGTCAATTTAAGCGTGCAGCTGACCTGCCCAGCGCTTGACTGCCACTCCATCCAGGATTGGGCGCTATGCAGAAGCGCCGGCTCCCCACAAGGTTGGCGCTTGTCATTCACCGGCAGTAATGCCACACCAGCATATTCACCTAAAGCGCCATCGCTATCACTGGTTAAGGTAAAGGTGCAGCCTGATCCCTCGAGGCTGGCATTGGCACCTGGCACTAGCTTCATGCTCATCCGCGTGTTGCTCCCTGCTAAAAACTGACCCAACGATGGCTGTATGCTACTGCAGTGCTAATTCTTTTACTTCGACCGGTATGGCTACAGACACAGCCTTAACCGAGACCTTATCGCGCCACGGGCTGAATGGTTCAGGCAGTCCCAGTCTACGTGCGGCAAATATGCCCGGCAGGTTCAC
>JBBKVZ010000338.1:0-2955 GCA_037968715.1 Pseudomonas sp. | reverse complement strand
CTGGCCGATCGCGTCGCCCAGTGGTTTTTACTCATTGTGCTGGTGACTGCCGCCTTGGTCGGCTTGGTTTGGTGGCAACTTGACCCGCAGCGAGCCTTTTGGATTGTGCTCGCCCTGTTGGTTGCCACCTGCCCTTGCGCACTCTCGCTGGCCACACCCACTGCCTTAACTGCCGCTACCGGCAGCCTGCATAAACTGGGTTTGTTGCTGACGCGTGGCCACGTGCTGGATGGCCTGAACCAAATCGACACGGTCATTTTCGATAAAACCGGCACCCTCACTGAAGGCCGGCTGACACTGCGTGAAATTCAGCCACTGAGCACGCTCAACAGCGAGCAATGCCAGGCCTTGGCTGCTGCCTTGGAAAACCGCTCAGAGCACCCGATTGCCCGCGCCTTTGGTCAGTCGCCACTGACCGCAGACGAGGTTAATAGCCAGCCAGGCTTGGGCTTGGAAGGCATGGTTAATGGCCAACGCCTGCGCATTGGCCAACCTGCCTATGTGGCCGCACTCAGCGCCAGCACTGTGCCGCACTTAGACGCCGAGCAAGGACAATGGCTGTTACTCGGTGACCAGCAGCATCTACTCGCTTGGCTGGTCCTCGACGATCAACTGCGCAGCGATGCGCAGGCCTTGCTCGATGCTTGTCGCGCACGCGGCTGGCGCACTCTGCTGCTCTCCGGAGACAGCTCACCGATGGTCGCGCAAGTAGCCGCAGAGCTGGGCATTGATGATGCCCGTGGCGGCCTAACACCCGCCGACAAACTCCAGGTATTGCAACAACTGCATACCGAAGGGCGGCGCGTGCTGATGCTGGGCGACGGGGTTAACGACGTGCCCGTGCTGGCGGGGGCCGACATCAGCGTGGCCATGGGCACGGCCACTGACCTTGCAAAGACCACGGCCGATGCCGTGTTGCTGTCTAATCGCCTAGACAGCTTAATTGACGCCTTTGCCTTGGCGCGGCGCACACGGCGGATCATCATCGAAAATCTGAGCTGGGCCTGCCTGTACAATGGCTTGGTATTGCCCTTTGCCGCAGTCGGTTGGGTTACCCCCTTATGGGCGGCCCTGGGCATGTCGCTGAGCTCATTGCTGGTGGTACTCAACGCCCTGCGCCTGACTCAATCAGGCACCACTAGTCGCCAAGCAACAACGGAGTTGTGATGGACGCGCTTTACGTAATGATCCCCATCGCCATAGTGATTGTCGCCCTGGCCATTCGCTTATTGTTTTGGGCTGTCGACAGCGGCCAATACGACGACATGGACGGTCCCGCACACAGCATCTTGTTTGACGATGAAGACCCCGGCCATCGCGCCGGTGTGGAAGAAGCCAAAGGCAAACAGCACGATCAGGACTCACCCGGTGCTTGAGTTATTACCGCTGATGATTTCTGCAGTCGTACTGGGTCTCCTCGGCGGCGGCCACTGCCTAGGCATGTGTGGCGGTTTAATGGGCGCCCTGACCATGGCCATTCCACCTGAGCAACGTGGCAGGCGCTTACAGTTGCTAGTGGCTTACAACCTCGGCCGAGTTCTCAGTTACGGCTGCGCCGGTTTACTGCTCGGCCTCGGCGGCTGGGCACTGGCAAACAGTCCGGCCGCCACAACCATGCGCACAGCCGCCGGGCTACTGCTGGTATGCATGGGTCTCTACCTAGCGGGCTGGTGGAGCGGCCTTACCCGCATTGAGGCGCTAGGCCGCGGCCTTTGGCGGGTCATTCAACCGTTTTCCAAGCATATTCTGCCGGTTTCAAGCATCCCCCGCGCCTTACTGTTAGGTGCGCTGTGGGGCTGGCTACCCTGTGGCTTGGTCTATAGCACACTGCTGTGGGCTGCCAGCCAAGGCAGTGCCGTAGATAGCGGACTGTTGATGCTAGCCTTTGGTGTCGGCACCTGGCCGGTGCTGCTGGCTAGCGGTTTAGCTGCTGAGCGATTAAATCGTATTTTACGCAAACGCTCAGTGCGTATGGCCGGCGGCATCTTGGTGATAGCCTTTGGCTTGTGGACCCTGCCTGGCCCCCATCAAGCCTGGATGATGGGACACGCCAGTCACGCAACAGCCAACTAGCTGCGGTTGATACAGGTCAAGATGGGCAACACCAGGTTTATTTAGACTTCTGGTATTGCTTGCCAAACCCGGAATCACCCGCATGCTCGATGCTATTTGCTGGAACACTGACCTGATCCGCCGTTACGATCAAGCAGGGCCCCGCTACACCTCCTACCCTACCGCTATGCAGTTTACTGACCGCATTGGTGCCTCTGACCTACTGGATGCCCTGCATGACAGCCGCCAAGCACAACGGCCGCTGTCGATTTATGTGCATGTGCCGTTTTGCGCCAATATTTGCTACTACTGCGGCTGCAACAAAGTCATCAGCAAAGATCGCGGCCGGGCATTGCCATACCTTGAGCGCCTAGAAAATGAAATTGATCTAATTAGCGCCCATCTCGACCCCAAGCAAGCCGTCGAACAACTGCACCTAGGCGGCGGCACGCCGACTTTCTTGAGCCACATTGAACTGCGCCGCTTGATGAGCAAATTACGCAGTAAATTTAATATGCTGGATGACGATTCCGGCGACTACGGCATTGAGATAGACCCACGCGAGGCCGACTGGTCCACCATGGGTTTGCTCCGTGAGCTCGGTTTCAACCGTGTCAGCTTGGGCGTGCAAGACCTCGACCCACAGGTACAGCGCGCGGTGAATCGCCTGCAGACCCTGGACGAAACCCGTGCCATCGTTGATGCAGCGCGCACCCTGCAGTTTCGCTCAATCAATATTGACCTAATTTACGGCTTACCCAAGCAAACCCCGGAAAGCTTTGCCCGCACTGTGGATGCCATCATTGCCCTGCAACCCGACCGCCTCTCGGTATTCAACTATGCGCATTTACCCGAACGCTTTTTGGCGCAACGGCGCATCAATGAGGCTGATTTACCCACTCC
>JBBKVZ010000337.1:0-9810 GCA_037968715.1 Pseudomonas sp. | reverse complement strand
CAAAACCTGCGCCCTGCACGCGCAAATCCAGCGGCACGCCCAGCTGCAAACGTTTGCTGACCTGGCCCGCCGCCTTGCCATCGGCAAAGCACTTGGACAATAGCAACTGCTCGCCGCTGACATCCAAGAGGCGGAAACGAAAGCTGCCATCATCTTCACGAAAGCTGACAAAACGCGCGCTTTTAGCCACTTTCTTCTTGGTATCTGCGCCACTTTGCACCTGGGTGCGAAACGAACGCAGACCCACAGCTTCGCGCAACTGCGCCAGAAACGGCGTAGCCACGGCACGGGCCTTGGCCGCGCCGGCCAGCAGAATATCTTCCAGATCATCCGGGCGATTAATCAGCGCGTTATAACGCTCACGGGCTTCGCCTAACTCGTTATCGAGCAAGCCAAACAAACGCTGCTTGGCCTCACCCCAGCCTAAGCCGGCCAGTAACTCGGCGCGAAACTCGGCCTGTTGCACTGGAGTGGCAAAGGCCTGATACAGGGTGAACAGATTGGCGTTATGCGGGTCTTTCGCTTCACCGGGCATTTTCGAGTCGGTTACGATCCGCGCCACGGCGTCCTTCAACTGCTTGGCGCTGCCAAACAATGGAATGGTGTTGTCGTAGCTCTTCGACATTTTGCGGCCATCTAGGCCGGGCAGCGTTGCCACGCCCTCTTCGATCAGCGCCTCCGGCAAAGTAAACAACTCTTTACCAGCACCAAATAGATGATTGAAACGCTGGGCAATGTCGCGGGCCATTTCCACATGCTGAATCTGATCGCGACCGACCGGTACCTGGTGAGCATTGAACATCAGGATGTCCGCCGCCATCAGCACCGGGTAGCTGAACAAGCCCATGGTCACGCCCGCGTCCGGATCTTCACCTTCGGCCACATTGCGGTCCACCGAAGCCTTGTAGGCGTGGGCGCGATTGAGCAAGCCCTTGCCAGCCACGCAGGTCAGCAGCCAGGTCAATTCTGGAATCTCGGGAATATCCGACTGGCGATAAAAAGTCGCCCGCTCAACATCCAACCCACAGGCCAGCCAGGTGGCGGCGATTTCCAAGCGCGAGCGCTGAATGCGCGCCGGATCATCACACTTGATCAGCGCGTGATAATCGGCCAAAAAATAGAACGACTCAGCATCCGCTTGGCGACTGGCAATAATCGCCGGACGAATCGCCCCTGCGTAGTTACCCAAGTGCGGCGTGCCGCTGGTGGTGATGCCGGTCAGAATTCGTGTGGTCATGGTTCTAAAATCGCTTTACTTGAGTCTATTTATGATCTCGCGAGCTAGAGCCATGCAAGGCAAAAACAGGCGAGGAAGCGGAGTTTACTAGTGGTAAATGAGCATTGCTCGTTGTACTCGCCCTTCGGGCCGCGCTGAAGCGCGTCAGCAGCGAGCTACTTGCCGAGCCTGTTTTTAACGCCGCATGGCCGACGCGCAGCAGATCAGAAACAGGCTCAAAGGCGGGCAAGCACTAGCTGCTTTAGCTCGGTCAGCTTGCCGTGAAAAAAGTGCCCACATTCTGCCACTTTCAGCAGCTCATGGGGGCGCTGCAATGTATCGACCCAAGCGTAAACCTTGGCAGGCGTGACCACCTCGTCATCCATTGGCTGAATAATCGTCAGCTCACCCGCTGCGGGTAATTGCCCATCCACCGTAAAACGCTCAACCGGCGGCGCCACCATAAACAGCTGCGGCACGTTTAGCGCCTGAGCCTCGAGTCGTCCGGCCAAGCAGGCGGCGACGCAGGAGCCAAAGGAAAAACCCAACACCGTTAGCGGCAATTGCGGGTGCTGGGCCAGCAACCAATGCGCCGCAGCTTCAGCATCATCAACCTCACCACGGCCATGATCAAAACTGCCGGCGCTGTGGCCGACACCGCGAAAGTTGAAGCGCAGCGTTGCCAAGCCAGCATCGCGAGCCGTGCGCTGTAAGGTTGCCACCACTTTATTGTGCATGGTGCCGGCAAACAGCGGATGTGGATGACACAACAAGGCGACCCCGCGCGCAGCAGGCAACGCGTGATACAGCGCTTCGAGCGGGCCACTAGGCCCATCTATCAAGAGTGCAACTTCACCAATCGACAACGGTTAACTCCGTGACCCCAACAGGGCTTTATTCGTCTAGCTGACAGCCAGCGGCAACACTGCACCGGCACACATTAGGCATTGCATTGCGCTATACAGCGCAGGCTTGAGTCGTTAACGTAAAGCAAAGCCACTTTTAGAGGAAGGATTCGTGGAACAGTCACTCACCACTTGGTTAGTCCCCGCCATTGCCCTATTGGCTGGCATTGCCATCGGCTTTTTAATTGCCCGCCTGTTGCCCAACGCCGCGCCCAGCCGCACGCAACGGCAACTGGACGATCTAAAAGAGCGATTCGATAGTTACCAAACCGAGGTGGTTACGCACTTCAACACCACTGCCGGCTTGGTCAAACGCATGAACCAGAGCTATCAAGACGTGCAAGAACACATCTCTGCCGGCGCCAACAGACTGGCCCTAGACGAACTCACTCGCCAACGCCTATTGGCTGCCCTGAACAGCGAAGAGCGCGCCAGCAGCCAACGTGAGCGCCTGACGCCACCGACCCACCATGAGACCCCAAAAGACTACGCGCCGAAAGCCGACAACACCCCCGGCACACTGGATGCCACCTTCGGCCTGAAAAACAACAAGCTGTAGGCATTCAAGCAACAGCGCAAACGCTGCTTTAAGCCCATAAAAAAACCCGCCTAATTCAGACGGGTTTTTTTATTCAGTGCACGTTAGATCGCGCCCTTGCTGCGTAACAAGTCCAGCACCAGCTTGACGCCCTCATCCACCGAAGTGGCTTGAGTGTCGACCACCAGGTCGGCGCCCTGCGGAATGTCATACGCAAACGACTCACCAGGGATGTTATCGCCTGCCGCCGCGTACAGCCCTTGCGGGTCACGTTCACGACAGACTTGCGGCGAGGCTTGCACATACACCGTCAGCAAACGCTCAGCGCCGATGATTGCCTTGGCTTGTTCGCGGCCTTCGGCATCTGGTGCTACAAAAGCAGCCAAGGTGAGCAGGCCGGCCTCATTGAACTGCTTGGCCACTTGCGCGGTGCGGCGCCAGTTTTCAGCACGCCCAGCACGATCATGGGCTAAGCCCTTAGTCAGGTCCTGACGCATATTCTGGCCGTCGAGCACATACACCGCGCGACCCAGATCGAACAGTTTACGTTCAACTGCATAAGCCAGAGTGCTCTTGCCCGCGCCGGAAAGGCCGCTGAACAGCACGCTGATCGGCTGCTGGCCAAAGCGCAATGCGCGCTCCTCGGTGGCTACATGCGCCAACTTACCGTGATGACTGCCACCCGAGGTGCCCACTGGCGCGGCGATGATCATGCCTGCGCCAACGGTGCCGTTGGTCAAGCGGTCAATCACAATAAAGGCACCCGTAGTGCGGTTGCTGGCATAGCCATCCAAGGCAATCGGCGCGTCCAGTGCAACCTTAACCTTACCGATTTCGTTCAGCTGCAACGCGCTGGCCGGCCCTTCTTCAAGAGTATTCACATCAACTTTGTGGCTAATGCTGGCAATCGAACCCGGCACATAGCTGGTGGCGCGCTTGATGTCGTATTTTTTGCCCGGCAGCAGCGGCTCTTCGCTCATCCACACCAACATGGCATCAAAGCTGTCGGTAACTTGCGGCTGATTGTCGGCATGCACCAACAGGTCGCCACGGGATACGTCGATCTCGTCTTCCAGGGTCAGAGTTACCGCTTCGCCGGGACCGGCATGCTCTAACTCACCGTCGAAGGTCACAATCGATTTGATCTTGCTGCCCTTACCGGACGGCAGCACCACAATCTCGTCGCCCTTACGCACGATACCGCTGGCCAAGGTGCCGGCGAAACCGCGGAAGTTCAGGTTTGGACGGTTAACGTACTGCACCGGGAAACGCAGGTCGGTGTAATTTTGATCGGCGGCCACTTCGACCGTTTCCAAAATCTCCATCAACGACTGACCGCTGTACCAAGGCGAACGCTCGCTCTTAGTCACCACGTTGTCGCCCTTCAACGCCGACATAGGCACAAAGTGCAGCGAGCTTGGCTTGAGTGCGATGCCCTCGGCAAAGCTCAGGTAGTCGGCTTTAATCTGCTCGAATACCGCTTCGTCGAAGCCTTTCAAGTCCATCTTATTGATAGCCACCACGATGTGCTTAATGCCCAACAGCGAGGCGATAAAGCTGTGGCGCTTAGTTTGCGTCTGCACGCCGTAACGGGCGTCGATCAAAATAATCGCTAGGTCGCAGTTCGAGGCGCCGGTAGCCATGTTGCGGGTGTACTGCTCGTGGCCCGGAGTATCGGCAATGATGAATTTGCGCTTGGCGGTACTGAAGTAGCGGTAGGCCACGTCAATGGTGATGCCCTGCTCGCGCTCGGCTTGCAGGCCATCGACCAGCAGCGCCAAGTCGATGTCTTCACCGGTGGTGCCGACTTTTTTCGAGTCGCGAGTGATGGCTTCCAGATGGTCTTCGTAGATCATTTTTGAGTCGTGCAGCAGGCGCCCAATCAGGGTGCTCTTACCGTCATCAACGTTACCGCAAGTCAGGAAACGCAACAGCTCCTTACGCTCGTGCTGAGCCAGATAGGACTGAATGTCTTCGCTGATTAAATCGTCTTGGTGCGACATATTAGAATCCTACTTAGAAATAGCCCTGACGTTTCTTGTCTTCCATCGAACCGGCACCATCATGGTCAATTACCCGACCTTGGCGTTCAGAGGTTCGAGCCAGCAGCATTTCTTGAATGATGTCAGTCAAGGTGGTCGCCTCAGACTCTACTGCGCCGGTCAGCGGGTAGCAGCCAAGGGTACGGAAACGGACTTTCTTTTTAACGATGCTGGCCTTTTCCTCTTCGCTGAGGTGCTCAAGGATGCGCTCGTCATCGATCATGATCAGCGTGCCATTCTTCTCGATTACCTCGCGCTCAGCGGCGAAGTACAACGGCACAATCGGGATACCTTCCAGATAGATGTACTGCCAAATATCCAGCTCGGTCCAGTTCGACAGCGGGAAAACCCGGATCGACTCACCCTTGTTGACCTTGCCGTTGTAGACATTCCACAACTCAGGGCGCTGGTTCTTTGGGTCCCAACGGTGCTTGTTGTCGCGAAACGAGTACACGCGCTCTTTGGCACGGGATTTCTCTTCGTCGCGGCGCGCGCCACCAAAGGCGGCATCAAAACCGTATTTATCCAGAGCCTGCTTGAGACCCTCGGTCTTCATCACGTCGGTGTGCTTAGCACTGCCGTAAGTGAAAGGGTTCATGTTCTGCGCCACACCATCAGGGTTAATGTGGGTAATCAGATCAAGGCCGTATTCCTTAACAATCTTCTCGCGAAAGGCGTACATCTCTTGGAACTTCCACCGGGTATCCACGTGCAGCACCGGGAACGGCAGCTTGCCCGGAAAGAACGCCTTGCGTGCCAGATGCAACATCACGGCGGAGTCTTTACCGATGGAATAGAGCATCACCGGGTTATCAAACTCAGCGGCGACCTCACGGATAATATGGATGCTTTCCGCTTCCAACTGTTTTAGGTGCGTCAATTTGTCGAGCATGGCTACTCACGTTTGGCAAAAGGACGGCCGCTAGGCCTAGGGATATGCGCGCACTTTATCACAGCGTGATCGTCTAATCAGGCGAGTATCTAGACCTAAAAGTTCTAGCCATATGCCGCTCAAACGGGATTAGGACAATCAATAAATACGTGTTCGATGGCAAAGCGGCGCGCTAGATAGGCACCTAACGCCTGCACCCCATAACGCTCGGTAGCGTGATGACCGGCCGCGATAAAACTGATGCCATTTTCTTGCGCGCTATGGAAAGTCTGCTCGGAGGCTTCGCCCGTCAGGTACAGGTCAACGCCAGCGGCAATGGCCTGATCGATATAGCCCTGACCGCCGCCAGTGCACCAGCCGACCCGATGAATTAAGCCCTCGCCCGCCACCAACAGCGGCTCACGCCCGAGCACCTCGCGCACCCGCAAAGCAAAGTCTTGTGGCGTCATAGGCTCCAGCAAACTGCCCACTAAACCCACATTGCGCGGATTATTCGGCTCCAGCGGCCCCTCAACAACCAAACCAAGCTGCTGGGCCAGCTGCACGTTGTTACCCACTTGCGGATGGATATCCAGCGGCAGATGGTAAGCCAGCAAACTCATGTCGTTAGCCAACAAGGTTTTTAAGCGCCGCTGCTTAATACCCACCACACAGGGGTTTTCGCCCTTCCAGAAATAACCGTGATGGACTAACACCACATCGGCCTCAAGCTCCACCGCGGCATCCAACAGGGTCTGACTGGCCGTTACCCCACTGACGATCCGGCGCACTTGCGGGCGACCTTCAACTTGCAAGCCATTCGGGCAGAAATCCACGACTTTCGCGGCACTCAGATAGCGTTCCAACTCTTCGACTAAGGTTGTTAGGGCAATAGCCACGATACAATTACTCCCATATTAAGACGCTATAAAGCATCAGCGGCGCTAGTGATACAAGGACCGCGCTCTCTATAATGGCGCCACATTAAGCGGCGTCTTTCGCCCCCGCAACCATCAGGATTCACTTCAATGCCCAAGGCCCTGCGCTTTTTCGGCTGGCCACTACTGGTTGGCGTGCTGCTGTCACTGCTAATTATGCAGCGCTACCCCGAATGGGTCGGCTTGCCGGAGCAAGATATCCATCTGCGCCAAGCCGCCAGCAGTGCGCTGTCGCAACAAGGCCCGGTGTCGTATGCCGCCGCCGTAAGCAATGCCGCCCCGGCAGTCGCCAACCTTTACACCACAAAACTGATCAGCAAACAGGCCTCGGCGCTGTCTAACGACCCGCAGTTTCAGCGTTTTAAGGGTGGCGATTTATCCAAGCAACGCCGCATGGAGTCGAGCCTCGGCTCTGCGGTAATCATGAGCCCGGAAGGTTACTTACTGACCAACAACCATGTAGTCGCAAATGCCGATCAAGTGGTAGTAGCCCTCAAAGATGGCCGTGAGACCCTGGCCCGCGTGATTGGTAGCGACCCGGAAACCGACTTGGCCGTACTGAAAATCGACCTGCCCGACCTGCCAGCAATCACCCTTGGTAACTCGAACAAAATCGATATTGGCGATGTGGCCTTGGCTATTGGTAATCCATTTGGCGTCGGCCAAACCGTAACCATGGGCATTATTAGCGCCACCGGCCGTAATCAGCTGGGTCTGAATACCTTTGAGGACTTCATCCAGACTGACGCGGCGATTAATCCGGGCAACTCCGGCGGCGCGCTGGTGGATGCGCTAGGCAATTTGGTCGGCATCAACACGGCGATTTTCTCCGAGTCCGGCGGCTCGCAAGGCATTGGTTTTGCTATTCCAACCAAGCTGGCGCTGGAAGTGATGAACGCCATCATTGAGCACGGTCACGTCATTCGTGGCTGGCTGGGGATCGAGGTTCAGCCACTCACCCCTGAACTGGCTGAATCTTTTGGCTTAGAAGGCCGTCCGGGAATTGTCGTCGCGGCGGTTTACCGTGACAGCCCAGCTGCGCAGGCAGGACTGCTACCCGGCGATATTATTTTCAGCATTAACGGTGAGCCCGCCAGCGACGGCCGTAAGAGCATGAACCTGGTGGCACAAGCCAAACCCGGCGAACAGATCAATATTCGCCTCATGCGTAACGGTAAAGTCTTGGAGCTGCGCAGCGAAATCGGCGTGCGACCACCACAGAGCACAGCTGCAAAAAAATAAGCTAATCGACACTGACTAAAACGGCGCCAGAAGGCGCCGTTTTAGTCAGTGCTGAAGAGTGCTTTGCCGATTAAGCCAAGCACTCATCCAATGCGTCCAGTAGCGCCTGGTTCTGCTCAGGCAGACCAATACTGATGCGTAAAAACTGCTCAATACGCGCCTGCTTAAAGTGCCGAACAATTACCCCATGTATGCGCAAGCTAGCGGCCAGTGCACCAGCATCGTACTCAGCGTGACGGGTGAAGATAAAGTTAGCCGCCGAGGGCAGCACGCTAAAGCCGCGCTGCTGCAACTCCAGCACCAAGGCTTCGCGGCTCTGCATTACTTGCTGGCAAGTCTGTTCAAAGTAGGCTCGATCAGCAAACGCGGCGGCAGCCCCGGCAATTGCAACGCGATCAAGTGGATAAGAGTTAAAGCTGTTCTTGATACGCTCCAGCGCCTCGATCAAATCGGGGTGACCCACTGCAATGCCTACACGTAACCCGGCCAATGAGCGCGACTTAGACAGCGTCTGACTTACCAGCAAATTCGGATAGCTGGCCACCAGGCTGATTGCCGAAACACCGCCAAAGTCGATATAGGCCTCGTCCACCAACACTACGGTATCGGGATTGGCTTTAAGCAACTGTTCAATTGCCTCTAACGCCAACAAACATCCGGTTGGTGCATTCGGGTTGGGGAACACAATGCCTCCATTCGGGCGCTGAAAGTCCTCAAGACGAATTTGAAACTCTGCATCCAGAGCAATCGTCTCGAACGCAATACCGTACAGGCCGCAATACACCGGATAAAAGCTGTAGCTGATATCCGGAAACAGCAGTGGTTGAGCGTGCTGGAACAAACCATGAAAAGCGTGCGCTAGCACCTCGTCAGAGCCGTTACCGACAAATACCTGCGCGGTTTGCACACCGTAATAAGTCGCTACTGCCTGCTTAAGCAAGTCGCTATTAGGATCGGGATACAGACGCAAGTCATCACTCAACTGCGCGCGCATCGCTTCGAGCGCTAAAGGCGACGGCCCGTAGGGATTTTCGTTAGTGTTGAGCTTGACCAATTTAGCCAGCTTGGGCTGCTCGCCCGGCACATATGGCACCAGTTCTTTAACAAAGGGACTCCAGAATTTGCTCATGCTTATTCTCCCAGTGCATCAGGTGCGATGCGGTATTCGGCACTGCGGGCGTGAGCGGTCAGCGACTCGCCACGCGCCAGCACCGAAGCCACTTTGCCGAGCGCCGAAGCACCCGCCGCAGAGCAGTTGATGATTGAAGAGCGCTTTTGAAAATCATATACGCCAAGCGGTGAGGAGAACCGCGCAGTGCCGGATGTTGGCAACACGTGATTGGGACCGGCGCAGTAATCGCCCAGAGCTTCGGCGGTGTAACGACCCATAAAGATCGCCCCGGCGTGGCGAATCTGCGGCAGCCATTGCTCAGGCTCCGCTACGGACAATTCCAAATGCTCGGGCGCAATGCGATTAGCCACCTCAATTGCCTGAGCCATATCCGCCACCAGAATCAACGCGCCACGAGCCGTTAGCGAGGCGCGAATGATGTCTGCGCGCTCCATAGTGGGCAGCAACTTGTCGATACTGGCCGCCACTAGATCAAGAAAAGCAGCATCCGGGCTAAGCAGAATCGACTGCGCATCTTCATCGTGCTCGGCCTGGGAGAACAGGTCCATAGCGATCCAGTCCGGATCAGTCTGACCGTCGCAGATCACCAAAATTTCTGATGGCCCGGCAATCATGTCGATGCCTACCTTGCCGAACACATGGCGTTTGGCGGTGGCTACGTAGATGTTTCCGGGACCGACGATTTTGTCCACTGCCGGTACGCTTTCAGTGCCGTAGGCCAGCGCGGCGATCGCCTGCGCACCGCCGATGGTAAAGACCCGATCGACACCGGCGATGCAGGCTGCAGCGAGGACCATTTCGTTAATTTCACCGCGCGGGGTCGGCACCACCATAACCACTTCAGCAACACCGGCCACCTTGGCCGGAATCGCATTCATCAATACCGACGATGGATAAGTCGCCTTGCCGCCGGGCACATACAAACC
>JBBKVZ010000336.1:0-5864 GCA_037968715.1 Pseudomonas sp. | reverse complement strand
GGCCGGCAGTTGGAGCAAAGTTGCTGATGTCTTCGGTTACCGAGCAGCACGCTGATGAACTTACCCACGGCGCAACCGAGCTTGGAGTTAACCTAAGCGAGCAGCAGCACAGCCAATTGTTGGCGTATCTGGCGTTGTTGATTAAGTGGAACAAGGCCTACAACCTCACGGCAGTGCGCAACCCCGATGAGATGGTGTCGCGGCATTTACTCGATAGCTTGAGTTTGGTGCCCTTTATCGACGGTGACAGCTGGTTGGACGTAGGTAGCGGTGGCGGTATGCCTGGTATCCCCCTAGCCATTCTGTTTCCAAGCAAGCAATTTACTTTGCTCGACAGTAACGGCAAAAAAACCCGTTTTTTAACCCAAGTTAAACTTGAGCTCAAACTGAGTAATGTGCAGGTTATTAATGCGCGGGTTGAAGCCCTTCAGCCAGAACAGCCTTTTGCAGGCATTGTTTCTCGGGCGTTTAGCAGCTTGGCCGATTTTGCTAACTGGACGCGTCATTTAGGCAATCAGCACAGTCAGTGGTTGGCCATGAAAGGCCTACACCCTGGCGATGAGCTGCAAGCCTTGCCGAATGATTTCACCCTGCAGGGCGAACACGCCCTGGCGGTTCCAGGTTGCCAAGGCCAGCGTCATCTGCTGATACTGCGTCGCACGTTATGACCGGGGAAGCAGGCAGCCATGGCTAAGGTATTTGCAATTGCAAATCAGAAAGGTGGGGTCGGCAAGACGACTACCTGCATCAACTTGGCCGCCTCGCTTGTGGCCACTAAGCGTCGTGTCTTACTGATTGACCTTGACCCTCAAGGCAATGCAACCATGGGCAGTGGTATTGATAAGCATGCGCTAGAACACTCAATTTACGACGTGTTGATCGGTGAATGCACCGTGGCCGATGCCATGCAGACCGCGCAGCACGGCGGCTACAAGTTGTTGCCAGCTAACCGCGACCTAACAGCTGCCGAAGTTGGTTTGCTGGAAATGAACATGAAGGAAAGTCGCCTGCGTAATGCCTTGGCGCCAATCCGCGATAAATACGATTATATTTTGATCGACTGCCCGCCGGCCTTGAGTATGTTGACGGTGAATGCTTTGGTGGCAGCCGATGGCGTGATTATTCCCATGCAGTGCGAGTACTACGCACTGGAGGGTTTGTCTGATTTGATCAATACCGTGCAACGGATTACCGCATTGCTTAATCCGACGTTGCAGATCGAAGGCTTGCTGCGGACCATGTACGATCCGCGCATAAGCCTAACTAACGATGTTTCTAATCAGCTGAAAGAGCATTTCCCTGATCAGCTGTATCAGACCGTAATCCCGCGTAATGTGCGTTTGGCCGAAGCGCCTAGCTTCGGCATGCCGGCATTGGTCTACGACAAGCAATCACGTGGTGCAATCGCCTATCTGGCCCTGGCTGGCGAATTAGTTCGTCGTCAGCGTGCCAGCGCTAAACCCGCAACCGCCTAAGGAATTAGCATGGCCGTGAAAAAACGAGGTCTTGGACGAGGCTTGGATGCCCTGTTGGGGGGCACCAGTGTCACAAGCTTGGAAGAACAAGCGCAAAAAGCCGATAGCCGAGAGTTTCAATACCTGCCGTTGGACTTGATCCAGCGCGGTAAATATCAGCCACGACGCGACATGGATCCGGCGGCCCTGGAAGAGTTAGCTCAATCGATCAAAGCTCAAGGTGTAATGCAGCCCATTGTGGTGCGCCCTATCGCTAATGGCCGCTTTGAAATCATTGCCGGTGAGCGCCGCTGGCGTGCCACCCAGCAAGCCGGGCTGGATACCATCCCTGCGATGGTCCGCGAAGTACCTGATCAAGCGGCGATTGCTATGGCCTTGATCGAGAACATTCAGCGCGAAGACCTTAATCCAATTGAAGAAGCAGTGGCCTTGCAGCGTTTGCAGCAAGAGTTTCAGCTGACCCAGCAACAGGTCGCCGAAGCTGTAGGTAAATCACGGGTAACCATTACCAATTTGCTGCGTCTGATAGCGCTACCTGAAGAAATCAAAATTTTGCTCTCGCACGGCGACTTAGAAATGGGTCATGCGCGTGCCTTGCTCGGTTTACAGTCTGCACAGCAGGTTGAAGGGGCGCGACACGTTGTCGCACGCGGGCTGACTGTACGGCAAACTGAGGCATTAGTTCGCCAATGGTTAAATACTCAGGAGCAGCCTGTAGTAGAGAGCAAGGTAGACCCGGACATCAGCCGTTTAGAGCAGCGTTTGGCCGAGAAACTGGGGGCCGCAGTGCAGATTAAGCATGGTCAGAAAGGCCGTGGTCAGTTGGTTATCAAATACAGTTCATTGGATGAACTGCAGGGTGTTTTGGCGCATATACGCTGAAACAATTTAATCAACGCCGTATGGTCGAAAATCAACACCTAGAGGTTGAACCAGAAAGCGACCGCCCCTATACTTTGCCCGCTTTTTGTCGGCACAAACTATGCCAAGTTTTTTGAGTTAAGGCGGCCGACGCCAGGGGTCAGTAAGATGAATGCACGTCCGTTACATCGCACGGCATTTCATAAATTACCGGTTTTTCCGGTCTTGCTGACTCAGCTATTTGTACTACTGTTAGCTGCTGCTGCATTGTTTGTGTGGCGCGGTACAGTTGAAGGCTATTCAGGGTTATGCGGTGGCTTAATTGCTTGGCTACCGAATTTGTATTTTGCCCACAAGGCGTTCCGTTTTACTGGAGCGCGGGCAGCCCAAGCGATCATGCGGTCATTTTATGCCGGTGAAGCAGGCAAATTAATTCTGACGGCAGTGCTTTTTGCACTGACGTTTGCAGGGGTAAAACCATTGAGTGCGCTGGCTGTTTTTGGCGTATTTGTGCTGACTCAATCGGTTGGCTGGTTTTCGCCTTTGCTGATCAGAGCAAAACATTCGAGACCTTAAAGCGTTTGAGGCAACTATGGCAGCAGATACCGCTTCGGGCTATATCCAACATCACTTGCAGAACCTGACTTTCGGGCGTCTACCAAGTGGTGATTGGGGCTTCGCCCACACCGCAGCACAAGCAAAAGAAATGGGCTTTTGGGCATTCCACGTCGATACCCTCGGCTGGTCTGTTGCAGTTGGTCTGATCTTTATCTTGATTTTCCGCCTCGCAGCAAGGAAAGCCACCTCGGGTCAACCGGGTGCTTTGCAAAACTTTGTTGAGGTGATGGTCGATTTCGTTGACGGCAGCGTTAAAGATACCTTCCATGCCCGCAACCCACTAATTGCACCACTGGCCCTGACCATTTTCGTCTGGATTTTCCTGATGAACGCGATCGACCTAGTACCAGTGGACTGGATTCCGCAGTTAGCCATTTGGATTACTGGCGATCAGCACATGTTCTTCCGTGCTGTGCCGACCACCGATCCAAACGCGACTTTGGGCATGGCCCTGTCGGTGTTTGCACTGATCATTTTCTACAGCATCAAGGTCAAGGGCATCGGCGGTTTTATCGGCGAACTAACCCTGCATCCATTCAGCAGTAATAACCTGGCTATGAAGATTCTTCTTATCCCAGTTAACTTCCTGCTTGAATTCGTGACCTTGGTTGCTAAACCAATTTCACTGGCACTGCGTCTGTTCGGCAATATGTATGCCGGCGAACTGGTGTTTATTCTGATTGCGGTGATGTTCGGTAGCGGTTTGCTTTGGCTAAGTGGCCTGGGCATCGTGCTGCAATGGGCGTGGGCAGTGTTCCACATCCTGATCATCACCCTGCAAGCGTTCATCTTTATGATGCTGACCATTGTTTACTTGGCCATGGCTCATGAAGATAACCATTAATAGCGTCTAACGCCGTTGATGACCTCTCCTTGGGAGGGGGGCCGTAAGGCCGATAAAAGTTTTGCTATACCGTTTTACCGTTTTATTAAAACCTTTAACCAATACGACGTAAAAAGTCGGGAGGAAAGATGGAAACTGTAGTTGGTCTAACCGCGATCGCCGTTGCACTACTGATTGGCCTGGGTGCCTTGGGTACCGCTATTGGCTTTGGCCTGTTGGGTGGTAAGTTTCTGGAAGGCGCAGCGCGTCAACCAGAAATGGTCCCAATGCTCCAAGTTAAAATGTTCATCGTTGCCGGTCTACTCGACGCCGTAACCATGATTGGTGTTGGTATCGCATTGTTCTTCACCTTCGCTAACCCGTTCTTGGCACAAGTTACCCAGTAATTCTCGCTTCGAGAAATTACTGACAACGAACGAGTGAGGTGTTGGCGTGAACATTAATGCAACCCTGATTGGTCAGTCCGTTGCGTTCTTCATCTTTGTCATGTTCTGCATGAAGTTTGTATGGCCTCCGGTCATTACAGCAATGCGTGAACGGCAAAAGAAGATCGCCGATGGTCTTGACGCTGCCAGCCGCGCAACTCGCGATCTGGAACTGGCCCACGAAAAAGTTGGCCAGCAACTGCGCGAAGCAAAAACGCAGGCAGCTGAAATCATCGAGCAAGCCAAGAAACGCGGCACTCAGTTAGTAGACGAGGCCCGTGATCAGGCTCGCGTTGAAGCTGAACGTGTGAAGGCTCAGGCTCAGGCCGAGATCGAGCAGGAACTTAACGGTGTCAAAGACGCCTTGCGCGCCCAGTTGGGTAGCTTGGCAGTCAGTGGCGCTGAGAAGATTCTGAGCGTGACAATCGACCAAAACGCTCACGCGGAGCTAGTTGCGAAACTGGCAGCCGAAATTTAAGCGAGGGCTACCATGGCAGAATTGACCACGTTGGCCCGACCTTACGCTAAAGCTGCTTTTGAGTATGCACAAGCCAATCAGCAAATGACCCAATGGTCTGAGCTGCTCGGTTTGGCTGGCGCGGTGTCGCAAGACGCCACTGTTCAGCGCGTACTCAAAACACCGCGTTTGACGAGTACAGATAAGGCCACCACCTTTATTGAGGTGTGTGGTGAAAAGTTCAGCGCCCAGGTGCGTAACTTCTTAAGCATCGTTTCGGAAAACAACCGTTTGGAGTTGTTGCCGGAAATCGCCGCATTGTTTGATCTGTATAAAGCAGAGCAAGAACGATCGGTAGATGTGGACGTTACCAGTGCCTTTGCGCTGAACGATGAACAGCAAGACAAACTCGCCAAGGTTCTCAGTGCACGACTCGGTCGTGAAGTGCGTCTGCACGCTGCGGAGGATGCCAGCCTTATAGGTGGCGTCGTAATCCGCGCCGGCGACTTGGTTATCGATGGCTCAGTTCGCGGCAAACTCGCGAAATTGGCCGAAGCATTGAAATCTTGAGTTTGAAGGGGCAGCAGAGCAATGCAGCAACTCAATCCTTCCGAAATAAGTGAAATCATCAAGGCTCGCATCGAGAAACTCGATGTAAGTTCCCAAGCCCGCAACGAAGGCACTATCGTCAGCGTGTCTGACGGTATTGTGCGGATTCACGGTCTCGCCGACGTAATGTACGGCGAAATGATCGAGTTCCCGGGCGGCGTCTACGGTATGGCCATGAACCTTGAGCGCGACTCTGTCGGCGCTGTTGTTCTAGGTGCTTACCAGTCGCTGGCTGAAGGCATGAGTGCTAAGTGCACCGGCCGCGTTCTAGAAGTACCGGTTGGTCCGGAACTGCTAGGTCGCGTTGTCGATGCACTGGGTAACCCTGTCGACGGTAAAGGCCCTCTGAACAACGTCGCTACCGACGCGGTTGAGAAGGTTGCTCCGGGCGTGATCTGGCGTAAGTCGGTCGACCAACCTGTGCAAACAGGTTACAAGGCCGTTGATGCCATGATCCCGGTTGGCCGTGGTCAGCGTGAGTTGATCATCGGCGACCGTCAGATCGGTAAAACCGCTCTGGCGATCGATGCGATCATCAACCAGAAAAACAGCGGGATTTTTTGCGTATATGTAGC
>JBBKVZ010000335.1:0-6297 GCA_037968715.1 Pseudomonas sp. | reverse complement strand
ATCGCCGATGGTAGTGTGGGGTCTCCCCATGTGAGAGTAGGTCATCGTCAAGCTTATACACCAAACCCCTGATCATCGTAAGATGGTCGGGGGTTTGTCTTTGCGCGAAGAAAAATTCTGAGCTGTGAATTGATCGCCTTTTTACCATTCAGTGAGACCTGTTTGCAGGCTTTTAAGTAAATATGGCTAAAAAGTTGCTTTTGTTAAGGTGTTAATCTGTAAATTAGTTGGTGAAAATTCTGGTTTTTTGAGTGTGGAGAGGTGGCGTTTGATTAGGGTGCTGGTTGTTGATGATCACGATCTAGTGCGGGCTGGGATCACACGTATGCTGGCCGATATCGAAGGCTTGCAGGTCGTTGGCCAGGCTGACTGCGGAGAGGAGTCATTAAAAAAAGCCCGTGAGCTTAAGCCCGATGTGGTTTTGATGGATGTAAAGATGCCCGGTATCGGTGGGCTTGAGGCTACTCGTAAGTTACTACGAAGCCATCCAGATATTAAGGTTCTGGCCGTCACTGCTTGTGAAGATGACCCGTTTCCAACTTGGCTGCTACAGGCGGGTGCTGCAGGTTATCTGACCAAGGGGGCGGCTCTGAATGAAATGGTCAATGCTATTCGTATGGTTTTTGCCGGCCAGCGTTATATTAGCCCGCAAATCGCGCAGCAACTCGCACTCAAGGCTTTTGAGCCACAAACTAAAGAATCGCCATTCGAGTTGTTATCTGAACGTGAAGTACAAATCGCGCTAATGATTGCAGGTTGTCAAAAGGTGCAAAGTATTTCAGATAAATTATGTTTATCGCCTAAAACGGTGAACACTTATCGGTATCGTATTTTTGACAAGCTTTCGATCAGTAGCGATGTGGAGTTAGCTCTGCTTGCTGTGCGCTACGGGATGGTAGAAGTTGTCAAATGAGCTGGCTGGTACACTGGATTCGGCTGCTTTTTTAGCGTCTTGTAGCAGTCTTCCTGGCGTCTATCGAATGTTCGATACGCAAGCGCAGTTATTGTATGTCGGTAAAGCTAAAAATCTTAAAAAACGTCTTTCCAGCTACTTTCGGAAAGTCGGTCTGGCGCCGAAAACTGCAGCTTTAGTAGCTAAGATCGCGCAGATTGAAATCACCGTAACCGCTAATGAAACCGAAGCCCTTCTACTTGAGCAGACATTAATTAAGGCTGCTCGCCCGCCGTACAACATCCTTCTGCGCGATGATAAATCCTATCCCTATGTGCTTCTCTCCGATGGTGCATTCCCGCGCCTTAGCCTGCATCGCGGTGCGAAAAAGCCCAAGGGGCGTTATTTTGGCCCTTATCCCAGTGCTGGAGCTATTCGTGAAAGCCTGAATTTACTGCAGAAGACTTTTAAGGTGCGTCAGTGCGAAGACAGTTTTTTTAATAATCGCAGTCGCCCTTGTTTGCAGTATCAGATTAAGCGTTGTAAGGCCCCTTGCGTGGGCTTGGTCCCAGCAGATGAATACGCAGATGATGTGCGCCGTTCGGCGATGTTTCTCGAGGGTCGTAGTAATGCGCTCAGCGATGAGTTACTGCTGACTATGGAGGGTTTTGCGCAGAATCTTGAATTTGAGCGTGCAGCAGATGTCCGCGACCAGCTGGCATTGTTGCGCCGAGTTCAGGATCAGCAAAGCATGGAGGGCGGTAGCGGTGATGTCGATGTGGTTGCTGCCATCGTCAATCCAGGAGGCGCTTGTGTGCACTTGATTAGCGTTCGGGCTGGGCGGGTATTGGGGAGCAAAAACTTCTTCCCGCAAGTGGCTATTGAAGAGGATGGCAGTGAGGTGATGTTGGCGTTTTTGGCTCAGTATTATTTAGGTAATAGCGAGCGCGAACTGCCGAATGAGTTGATCGTCAATGTTATACGCGATGATTTCCCCTCTCTCGTGGACGCTGTAGCTGCATCTCGTCAGCACGCCTTAATAATGACTCATCGTGTGCGCGGCACCCGCGCACGTTGGCAGCAAATGGCTGTTGTTAACGCCGAGCAAGCTTTGCTTTCCCGTTTGGCGAATCGTCAGCATTTGGCGGCACGCTTCGCTGCTCTTGCTGATGCTTTGGGGCTTGAGAAATCACCGCAGCGCCTTGAGTGTTTTGACATCAGTCATACCAGTGGTGAGGCCACGGTGGCTTCCTGTGTGGTGTTCGGTCCGGAAGGGCCGTTGAAGTCGGACTATCGCCGTTACAACATTGAAGGCGTCACCGGTGGCGATGACTACGCCGCAATGCATCAAGCCCTCACGCGGCGCTTTAGTGGTGCAAAAGAAGGCGGTGGGGCGTTGCCAGACATTCTGCTGGTCGATGGAGGAAAAGGTCAGCTTAAAATGGCGCAGGAGGTCATGCGCGAATTGTCGGTTCCGAAGTTAATCTTGCTCGGTGTGGCTAAGGGTGCAACCCGCAAGCCGGGACTTGAGACGCTGTACCTGAATGATGCTGCTCATGAGTTTACTTTGCCGGGCGACTCCCCAGCTTTGCATCTGATTCAGCAGGTGCGAGATGAGGCGCACCGCTTTGCTATTACTGGGCATCGTGCTCGACGTGGCAAAGCTCGACGCACCTCCAGCTTGGAGGGGGTTGCTGGCGTTGGCCCTGTTCGGCGCCGTGAGCTGCTCAAGTATTTTGGTGGATTACATGAATTGGCTCGCGCAAGTACTGATGAGATTGCTAAAGCGCCCGGTATTAGTAAAAAACTTGCAGAGTTGATTTATGCCGCGCTGCACAGTGCGTAGACTGCAGCGAATAGAATCCCTGACCACCTTGCGGACCAGTCGTACTGATGAATATCCCCAACCTGCTTACTGTTCTGCGTGTATTACTGATACCGGTTTTTGTCTTCCTGTTTTATCTGCCGTTCACCTGGGCCCCAATGGCGGTTAGCTCTGTATTTGCCTTTGCTGCTGCCACTGATTGGTTAGATGGTTATCTAGCGCGGCGGTTGCAGCAAAGTACCCCCTTCGGTGCGTTTCTTGATCCGGTAGCCGACAAGCTGATTGTTGCGGTGGCTTTGGTGCTACTTGTAGAGCAACACCACAGCCTTTGGCTGACCTTGCCGGCGATTATCATTATTAGTCGTGAGATTGTGGTTTCGGCTCTACGCGAGTGGATGGCTGAGATCGGTGCGCGAGCGCATGTGGCTGTGTCTGATCTAGGTAAGTGGAAAACTGCTGCACAAATGCTCGCATTGGTAATTCTGCTCGCCATACCGCCACAGTTCTCACTTTGGGTCGGCCTTGGATATGGTTTGCTGTATATCTCGTCGGCGTTAACATTGTTGTCCATGGCGCAGTATCTGCGCGCGGCTTGGCCGCACCTCAATAGTACTGCTGAAAAGAAATAAACTATTTTGAATCAAGGGGTTGACGAGTTCTTCTGATCGTATAGAATGGCGCCACCAAAACGCGGGAATAGCTCAGTTGGTAGAGCACGACCTTGCCAAGGTCGGGGTCGCGAGTTCGAGTCTCGTTTCCCGCTCCAAATTAAACAGGCCGCTAATACGGCCTGTTTGCTTTACGGCGCGATAGCAAAGCGGTTATGCCCTGGATTGCAAATCCAGTTAGCCCGGTTCGACTCCGGGTCGCGCCTCCAAACATCAAGCCCCGTCTGTTAAATACAACGGGGCTTTTTGTTGTCTGCAATATGACAATTGCTCTGAGTGATTTTGGCCAGCTTTACATGCACGCCTGCACATTCAGGTTAAGTATCTAGCTATTTGATTTCTCATGCTTTTTTATCGCGCATCAACGGCAAAAAGTACCCATTGTGAGGCTTTTGGTGTTGCATCGAAGCTGGTGGCTGTATATATTTCAGCCCTCGTTGTGACATCACAGTCGTCACAACGGTCGCAACAGTAGCGCTACCGCCCGAATGGCGAAATCGGTAGACGCAAGGGACTTAAAATCCCTCGGGGGTAACCCCGTGCCGGTTCGATTCCGGCTTCGGGCACCAATTACATAGTTTCGAGTGTTCCTGTTTGCACCCGAATCACCCAAGAAGCCCGCCCCGTGCGGGTTTTTTGTTGCCTGCATATTCCCGCTTGCCTACGCATACAGCTGTACATACCCGCGTTTTAGGAATATGAATAGGGATACGCCGGTTCGGTAATGGAAACGTATTCCTATGGCACGCAAAATCACCCCTCTTTCAGACCCTGAGTGCGCCGCCGCCAAGCCCGGCGAAAAGGAACGCAAGCTATTTGACGGGCAGGGGCTGTACTTGGCGGTAAAGCCGTCGGGCGCTAAGACGTGGCGCTTAAAGTTCACCCGGCCCGATGGCCGCGCCGCACTCCAAACGCTTGGCAACTACCCGGCGTTAGGCTTGGCCGCCGCGCGCATTAAGCGCGGTGAGGCGCTGACACTTCTTGCGCACAACCAAGACCCCATCGAAGAAGCCAAGCAAGCCAAGATCGAAGCCACCGACGCCCGTAGCAATACGTTTAAGGCGCAAGCCTTGGAGTGGCACGCCGCCTGCGCTCGCAAGTGGTCAGTAGGGCACGCCCAAACGATTATGCGACGACTGGAAAAACACCTTTTCCCGACGCTTGGCGAGCGGCCCATTGCTGATTTGAAAGCCCGCGACCTGCTGGCACCGCTCAAGCTGGCTGAAAAGTCGGAGGCTCTGGATTTAGCCAGCCGTCTGCGGCAGAACATTTCCGGGATCATGCGTCACGCTGTCCGTGGCGGTTATATCGACAGCAACCCCACCCGCGACCTGCAAGGGGCCACCGCCACCGGCAAGACCCGTCACCGGCCAGCTTTGCCACTTGAGCGCCTACCCGAGCTGATAGCGCGCATCGAGGCCGATAGTGGCCGCCCGCTAACCCGGCTGGCTGTGAGCTTGACCCTGTTGGTGTTTATTCGCTCAAGCGAGTTGCGCTTTGCCCGCTGGCCTGAAATCGACACCGCCCGCGCCATGTGGGAAATCCCCGGCGAGCGCGTACCCATTGAAGGGGTGAAGAACTCCCACCGGGGTTCCAAGATGGGCACACCACACCTAGTGCCACTCAGTCGGCAAGCCTTGGCCGTACTGGCGCAAGCCGAGCAACTGACCGGGCGTTTCGATCTGGTGTTTGCTGGCGACCACCATCACTACAAGCCAATGTCTGAAAACACTGTGAACAAGTCGCTGCGCCGCATGGGCTACGACACCAAGACCGAGATTTGCGGGCATGGCTTTAGAACAATGGCCTGTTCATCGCTTATCGAGTCGGGCCTATGGTCGGTTGACGCGGTAGAGCGGCAAATGAGCCACCAAGAGCGCAACGGCACCCGCGCCGCCTACATTCACAAAGCCGAGCACCTAGAAGAACGCCGGCTAATGGTGCAATGGTGGGCTGACTACCTGGACGCCAACCGTGAACGCCACATAACGCCTTACGACTTCGCACATCGAGCCGACAGCGCCACCAACGTGGTGAGCATCAAGCGCGCTTAACCGTTTTGGCTGGCCTATCCCGACGGGGAGAAAAGCGGGCACCCACCCGCCTGACCAGCCGATCTATTCAGTATGGGCAACGCCTTGGGAGGCGTGACGATGGAAAAGATTTATCGGCTTTTGCCGTGGATAAGCACAGGTGAAGCCATCCAATTTCTGTTTCAGCTTACGGGCACGCAAGTTACTGCGGATCACTTGGGCCAGTTTTGCGAGGCGAATCATTGCAGCGCTTACATCGCCTGCGGTTCGGTTAAGGGTGAGCAGTACGGAACATTGCTAACCGTCTGTGCTGACGGTGCCCAGAAACTAATACGCCCTGAGCATATGACGCCAGAGCTGATTGCGTGGGAGGGCAAAAGGCCAGAGGAGGTGCTTTATGCGCATCGCCCATTAGTCATGGGGGCCGGCTGGCTTTACCCGAGGGATAATAGCCAGCCCCAGCATGAAGAGGTCATTGAGTGGCAGATTACAACCGGCCCGGAGCACTATCAGGCGATTTTTAAACCAGCCGACATCGAAGCTCTTGCAGCCAAGATGAATGGGGTTCCAGATCAAGCCAGCCTAAGCGCAGAAAATGCTGACTTGCGCAGAGCGCTAGCTGAGAGCTCGAGCGAGATAGCCATTCTGCGCCAAAACCTTCTGCTAGGCTCTCGGGCCGAAGGGGCGAATGCCGCCGAACTTGAGAGTCTGCGAAAACAGTTAGAGCGGTCGCGTAATTTGTTCATCGAGAAGGAAACCGCCCTCTTAGCCGAAAGAAACAGGGCCGATAGCAACGATTTTGAATTTGCGACTCTGGCAAGTAAGTACAAGAAATTACAGCAGGAAATGCCGACTGGAGATCACCTCTTAGGCCAATCC
>JBBKVZ010000334.1:0-6104 GCA_037968715.1 Pseudomonas sp. | reverse complement strand
ATCGTACTGGGCATCGCCTTTTTGGGCTTTCAAGCCGTCGAATACATCGAGGCTTATCACGAGCTTGGCCTGACCCTGGGTTCGGGGATCTACGGTTCGACCTTCTTTATGCTCACCGGCTTTCATGGGGCGCACGTAACACTCGGCACCATCATGTTGAGTGTCATGTTTATTCGGATTCTGCGTGGTCACTTTGATGCCGAGCATCAGTTCGGCTTTGAGGCCGCCAGTTGGTACTGGCACTTTGTTGATGTGGTGTGGATCGGCCTGTTTGTCTTCGTTTACGTGTTATAGGGCTGCTTGCCGGCGGCTAAGGCTGCCGGCAGCTGCGTTACCACGGTGCTTGAGAAACCAGTTGGCCGCTGTAAAAACCCCAACTAATTAGCGCGAGGGTTGCGGCGGCCAGAATCACTCGCACGGTAAGCGCGTTGACCAGCCGCGAGCCATGTCCTTCGTCCTTAACCAAAAATACTAAGCCGCTAAATAAACTGGCCATAGTAGCCAGTAACAAGATGACGATCGCCGCTTTAAGCATGCAGTAGCTCCGGGGGGAGAGAGAATGCCTAGCAGTATAGTCACGACTCAGGCGTTGTACGGGCGGCGGAAGTGAGACGCTTTCGTCCAGGCTGGCTGCCGACCTTAGTGGTGCTGGCGCTGGTGCCGCTATTGATCAGTTTGGGCTTTTGGCAGTTGGCCCGCGCCGAGCAAAAGCGCCAGTTGATTAGCGCCCAGGAGCTGCGCCGACAAACCCCTGCGCAGGTGCTTAGTGAGCTTGAGTTAGCGGCTGACTCCTCGTATCGGCGGGTGGTGTTGCAAGGTACTTTCGATGCCGAACACAGTGTCTTATTAGATAACCGCACCCGTGCCGGGCACGCCGGTGTTGAGTTACTGCAACCTTTTTATGAACAAAGCAGCGGGCAGTGGGTGTTGGTCAATCGAGGCTGGCTGCCCTGGCCTGACCGCCGCATACCGCCAGCATTTGTTACTCCCAGCGGGGAAGTGCAGTTGCAGGCGTGGGTCTATGTTCCTTTGGGCGCGGCTTTTCAACTGCACGCAGACGCGCCCAGCAGTGCCTGGCCGCAACTGCTCACCCAAGTAGATGCCGGCAAGTTGTGGAAACAATTGGGCCGTGCCGGTTGGCCCCATGAATTGCGTCTAGAGCCGGGGCTGGCCGCCTATGAAGTGGCTTGGCCTGTGGTGGCGATGAGCCCGGTGAAGCATCAGGGTTATGCCGTACAGTGGTTCGCTTTGGCGGCGGCGCTGTGCGGTTTGTTCGTGTATTTCGGCTTTAATTCAAACATTAACAACTCATTAAGGAAGCGCAGCGATGCAGTCAGCCCCCCACCCTACTGAGCACAGCCCACGCCGTGGACGTATGCAGTTATTACTGATTCTGGCCGCCACAGTCGGCCCCATTCTGCTGGCCACGGCTATGTATAAATGGCAGTTCTGGGTGCCTGAGTCGCGCAGTTACCACGGCGAATTGCTTGGCACTGGGCAAAATCGCAGTGAGCTGGGAGTGAATGCGCAGGATGAAACGCGTTGGCAGTTGTTGGTCACTGCGCCCGAGGAGTGCGCAGCGGATTGCCAGCAACTGGTGTATCTGGCCCGGCAGATTCAAATTGGCCTAGGTCGTGAGTCTGCGCGGGCCAGTCATGCGTTGGCCAATGCTGCGCCATTGACTGAGGCCTATCAGCAGCAGCTACAGCGTGAATACCCGCAGCTCGAGCGGTTAAGCTTGGATGGTCAGCGTTACGCACAAACCCTTAAGGGCAACCCAGCTGTGCAGCTGTGGATTATCGATCCGCACGGCAATCTAGTGCTGCGTTATGACGCCAAGGCCGATGGCAAAAATGTGCTCAACGATCTGCGCCTGCTGCTGAAACTGTCGAATATTGGTTAACCGCAGGTTTAAGGAGCCGCAATGGCCAAGCCCGGATTTCGTCTCGCTGTACTCACTACCTGCCTAGCCGTGGTGGTGGTAATGCTTGGCGCCTACACGCGTTTAACCCATGCCGGCCTTGGCTGCCCAGACTGGCCCGGTTGTTATGGCTTTATCAGTGTGCCGCAAACTGCGCCGCAACTGGCCCACGCCGAACTTAATTATCCGCAGGCACCGGTGGAGGCGCAAAAAGGCTGGAACGAGATGATTCATCGTTATTTCGCCGGCAGTCTAGGCCTGTTAATTGTGGCTCTGGCAGTTATTGCCTGGCGTAACCGGACGCTGCCTGCCCAGCCGCTGAAGCTGCCGTTTTTACTGGTGGCTGTAGTTATCGGCCAAGCTGCATTTGGTATGTGGACGGTCACCTTAAAACTGTGGCCGCAGGTGGTCACCGGACATTTGCTGGGTGGCTTTACCACCTTGAGTTTGTTGCTGTTACTGACCTTGCGTTTGTCCCCTGGCGCGGCCTCTGTGGCGAGGGTCTCCGCACGCTTACGCACCTTGGCGGCGCTGGGCTTGCTGTTGGTGATCGGTCAAATCGCCCTCGGTGGTTGGGTTAGCAGCAACTACGCCGCAGTGGCCTGCATCGACCTGCCAACCTGCCATGGTCAATGGTGGCCAAGCATGGATTTTGCCAATGGCTTTCACCTGACCCAGCATATTGGCCCTAACTATTTGGGCGGCCAACTCGACAGCGAGGCTCGCACTGCCATTCATATGACTCATCGCCTCGGCGCGCTCTTGGTAACCCTGGTGCTGCTGTGTTTGGCGTGGCGCTTGCGTCTGGAAGGCTTGGGCCGTTTGGCGGCGGGTTTGCTGCTGGCACTGGGGCTGCAAGTCAGTTTGGGCATCAGCAATGTGCTGCTGCACTTACCACTCCCCGTGGCGGTAGCGCATAACGCCGGTGGTGCCGGATTGTTACTGCTGTTGGTGTTAGTTAACTATCGGTTGCGAACCAACAACCCTGCAGTTCAAACAAATTTTACTCGGGCGTTGGGGCAAGAACCGGTCTAGGCCGTTAGGCATGCAGAATACCCAGCATGGCCTAGCCTTAGCGAGTAGACCGAATAACAACAAGGAGACACGTTATGGCTATTGTTCTATCTGAAGGCCACAGCCAAGCTCTATGGCGCGACTACTTGGAAATGACCAAGCCGAAGGTATTGGTGTTGATGCTGATCACTTCGCTGGTGGGCATGTTCCTCGCTACCCGCGCCGGAGTTCCGGCGAGCATCTTGATCTTTGGCAATCTCGGTATTGCCCTGTGTGCAGGCGGTGCGGCCGTGGTTAACCATGTGGTTGATCGGCGCATTGATGCCCTGATGGCCCGTACCCAGAAGCGCCCGTTGGCAGAGGGGCGAGTGTCGCCGATGGCGGCGTTAAGCTTTGCGCTGCTGCTCTCGGTGGCCGGATTAGTGATTCTTCTGGCCTTCACCAATGAGTTAACCGCCTGGCTGACCCTGGCTTCGCTGCTCGGTTATGCCGTGCTGTATACCGGCTTTTTAAAGCGCGCCACACCGCAGAATATTGTCATCGGTGGGCTTGCTGGTGCCGCTCCCCCCCTGCTGGGTTGGGTGGCTGTTACCGGGCATATCAGCGCTGAACCGTTGCTGCTGGTGCTGATTATTTTCGCTTGGACGCCACCGCACTTCTGGGCTCTGGCCATCCACCGCAAAGCGGAATACGCCAAAGCTGATATCCCGATGCTGCCGGTGACCCACGGCGAGCACTACACCAAAATTCACATTTTGCTGTACACCTGCGTGATGTTCGCCGTTACCCTGCTGCCCTATGCCATCCACATGAGCGGCTTGCTCTATTTGGTCTGTGCTGTCGGTCTGGGTGCGCGGTTTTTCTACTGGGCTGTGGTGCTGTACCGTGACAGCAAGCCACACGCGGCGATCAACACCTTCAAGTACAGTATTTGGTACTTGTTCCTGTTGTTTATCGCCTTGTTAGCTGACCACTACCTACTGCTGAGTATTTGAAGCAGCCCTCAAAGCGGCTGCACTCGGCTAGGTGGGGTTAGGCATGGCTTCGGGGGCGGGTTCATTTAAGTAAACTCCGGCCCTTAACTATTTCTACCTTACTGACCTTCGCTCGCCGATTTTGAGGATTGCTGTTAATGACTCGTATGCAAACGACTGTATTTATTCTGGTCGCCTTAGTGGCGCTGGTGCTTGGCCTGACGGTCAATAAAGTGCTGAATAACTCAGGTAAGGCCGATCCTGCGGTATTACTGGATGCTGGCATCGTCTTGTTGCCGCAAAACCGCAGCTTACCAGCGCTGACCCTAACCAATCAGGACGGTCAGCCAGTTGCAGTTGATCAACTCAAGGGTAAGTGGAGCTTTTTGTTTTTTGGCTACACCTTTTGCCCAGATATTTGCCCGACCACCCTCGCTCAGTTGCGCGAGTTGCAAACCCTGCTGCCGGAAGCTGCGCGCAATAACCTGCAAATTATTTTTGTCAGTGTTGATCCGCATCGCGATACTCCCGCGCAAATTAAGCAGTATCTGGATTACTTCAATGCTGGTTTTCAGGGCTTAACCGGTGACGAAGCGACGCTGCAGAAATTCGCCAATGCGGTGAGTATTCCGTTTATCCCAGCCGATACCAGCAAAGAGAATTACACCGTCGATCACAGCGCCAATTTGGTGCTTCTTGGTCCGGATGGTCGTCAGCACGGTTTTATCCGCGCACCGCTGAACAATCAAAAGCTCAAAGACCACCTGCCGGGCTTGCTCATCGTGCAATAAACGCCAGCATGGCGGCGGTTAGCCCCGGTGGCGGACTAGCTTGTCTGCATACATTTGGCGATCCGCCTCTTCCAGTAGCTTGGCTACCTCAGGTTCAGTCCTGCCAGATAGGGCGATGCCGATGCTAACTCCGATGTACAAGCGATGCTCGGCGATCTCAAAGGGCGTTTGTATGGCCGCTTGCAAGCGCAGCTTCAACTCTTGTGCCTGACTGGCCGACTGCCCGATGGTGAGGATAATAAATTCATCACCGCCTAGGCGCGCGAGAATATCGCTGTCTCGACAGCATTGCCGCAGCCGCTCGGCAGTTAGGCGCAAGAGTTCATCACCACAGTGGTGACCGTACCTGTCGTTGATCGGTTTAAAGTGATCGAGATCGAGAAATAACAGCGCAAATGTTTGGCTGGCATCGCGCCGAAAACACGCGCAGGCGTGTTGCAAGTAGGGCATCAAGGCGGCGCGATTAAACAAACCGGTCAGGTTGTCGTGGGCGGCTTGGTACAACACTTCGGCGTCGCTGCGTTTGCGCTCACTGATGTTGCGGGCGATGGCATACAGCAGCGAACTATCGGTGGGAGGTGTCGGCACGCACCAAGCCAGCCATACATAACTGCCGTCTTTGCAGCGATAACGGTTTTCAAAGTTCAGGCAGTCGGCACCGTAGGTCAGCTTGGCCAGCTCTTTGAGTGTGGATTGCTTGTCGTCGGGGTGAACAAAATAAATAAAAGGCTGCTGCAGCAACTCTGCTTTGCTATAGCCAAGCAGGCGTAAGAAGGCGGGGTTTACGTCAAGGAAATGGCCGTCCAGGTTGGCGATACAGAGTAGATCGAGCGACAGGTCAAAAAAGCTCTGCCATTGCTGCATCTGCTGTCGCGTTTCCTCTAGTGCCTTGCTCAAGCCATTGTTGGCCGCCTCCATAGCCCCAGCCAGCTGCTCAAGTGCACTAACATGCTTATGCAATTGTTCGTATTTAACAGCGCCGTTGCGCAATAAATCGAGCATGGTATGGATGCGCTGAAGTTCTTGCATACGACCCCACATATTGGAATCTGGAGGTTTTTTTGAGCCCGGCCGAGGTCAATGTTTGTTGGCCTTGGCCGTGCTCGCCAAGCGTGCGGCAGGCTCGCGGCCCGCACACTCATTAGTGTAGGTGAAGATAGTTCGTGTCGACCGCGCGCAGATGCACGGCAAAAAATTTTTGAGTAGATGCAAAGAAGCCCGCTCAATTGAGCGGGCTTCTGGTTGGTTGCGCTTAACGTATTTAGCTTAGAACGCTGGCACTACCGCACCCTTATATTTTTCATTGATAAAGGCTTTCACTTCGGCGCTATTCAGTGCCTTGGCCAATTTCTGCAGGCCAGCGTCGTCTTTACGCTCGCTGCTAACCACCAAGATATTCACGTA
>JBBKVZ010000333.1:0-8352 GCA_037968715.1 Pseudomonas sp. | reverse complement strand
TCGATCAGTTCGCTACGGCCCTTGAGCCAAGCTTCAACCAATGCGCGCTGCTCAGCGCTCACTGAACCGCGCTTGCCCAAGCAAACGAAGCCATAGTCATCACCGCCGACATAACCCATGCCGTTGGCAGTGATAGCGTCAGCTACGAAAGCTTCCAAGAAGTCGTCGATCGACTCTTCAGCCAATTCAGCCTGAAAATTCAGGGTCAGCTCAAAACCAAGCTCCTGGAACTCGGCAACGCAGAGTTTTTTACGCAGACGACGGGAACGGTTAGTAGCCATACAGAAATCCTCAAGATTCTTAAATTCATAAATAAGCCGCGGCACTTTAACAGTTTCATGCAGCCCCCGCCGCATCTCTGTCCAATTAGCCAGTAATCCGCAGGCTAAAAGTAGCCCATGAGTAAGCCTATGCTTAGGCAACTCAGCATAGGCAAAGCGTTTGGCTGGCGCACAGCCAATTGCCAAATGCGCCCTTTCGCCGGCGCAAGGCCATGCTGCATGGGGCATAATGCGCAATCTTTGCCGACCCTATTTTTGCGAACCAGCGCGGACTACTTATTTCAATGTCAATTTTTACTCGCAACCGACGCGCGTCGGGTTTCAACCGTGCACTGCGCCAACTTGCTCTGGCCAGCCTATTATTGCCGCTGAGTTTGAGCGCCAGCGCCGCGGCGAGCAACACGGTACTGCCGCTTAAAATTCAGCAGGCCTTAAAAGCGGCAAAAATCGACAATAGCGCCCTGTCGCTGGTGATGTTGCCGCTAAATGGCCCAGGCGTTGCCACCATCGTGAATGCTGATGTTGCCGTTAATCCGGCCTCGACCATGAAGCTGATCACCACGTATGCGGCCCTTGAGTTGCTTGGCCCAACCCATCAGTGGAAAACCGAGTTCTACACCGACGGGCAACTGCGCAACGGGGTCCTACAAGGCAACCTGTATCTCAAAGGCGGTGGCGACCCGAAGCTAAATATGGAAAAGCTCTGGTTGCTGCTGCGCGATCTGCGTGCCAATGGCGTGCAAACCGTTACCGGCGATTTAGTGCTCGACCGCAGCCACTTTTTGCAGCCGCAACTGAGCGCCTTTAATGACGACGGCAATGACCGGAACAAACCCTTTTTAGTGGGCCCTGACGCCCTGTTGGTCAATTTAAAGTCGATCCGCTTTATTGCCCGCAATGAAGGCGGCAAGGTTTTGGTGACTGCCGAACCACCCATTGCCAGCATCCATATCGTTAACCAGGTCAAAGCATTACCCGCAAGTAAATGCCCGAATCCAGACGTGCGCTACAGCCCCAACAAACAGGCCGACGGCAGTATCAATCTAGTGGTCAGCGGCAAGCTGGTGGAGGGTTGTAGCGCGCAAACTTATCTGGCCCTGCTCGACCACCCAAGCTATGCAGCGGGTGCCGTGCGCTCAATTTGGCAAGAGCTAGGTGGCAGCATCAACGGCCAAAACCGGGTAGAGAACGTGCCGAAAAACGCTCGACTGCTGGCCCGCGCTTTCTCGCCGGATTTAGTTGAAGTCATTCGTGACATTAACAAATACAGCAACAACACCATGGCGCAGCAATTGTTCCTGAGCATTGGTGAGCAGTTCCGCACCGCCGAGGATGCCGATGATGCCAAGGCCGCATTGCGGGTAATCCGCCAATGGCTGGCGCGCAAAGGCATCGACTCTGCGCATTTGATGATGGAGAACGGCTCGGGCTTGTCACGACATGAGCGCGTGAGCGCCAGGGAAATGGCCGCATTACTAAAGGCTGCTTGGAATAGCCCTTATGCCGCCGAATTCATGTCTTCGATGCCGCTGGTCGGTATGGACGGCACCATGCGCAAGCGTCTACGCCGCACGGCCTTGGCCGGTGGCGCCCATATCAAAACCGGCACCCTGAATACGGTGCGCGCGATTTCTGGCTTTAGCCGGGATGCCCAAGGCAATACCTGGGCGGTAGTGGCCATCCTTAACCATCCGCGTCCATGGGGTGCTTCGTCGATTCTCGACCAAGTGCTGCTGGGTCTGTACCAGCAAAGCAAAAACGCCAAGCCGTAACCCGCAGCGGGTTAAAGCTTCACTGCGGACCGGCCTTGCGCCGGCCCGCAGTTACTGCACACGCCATCAGGCTTGCGGGCTAGCCGCCAATGCAGTCAGGCGCCAGGCGCGGTGAATCTTGGTGTTGCGCACATAGTCCGGGTCGATGGTCTTGGCGCTGATCTCTTCAACGCCATAACGGGCCGCCAAACCCTCGTCCAAGATGAACTTACGGAAGTTATTCGAGAAGTACAGCACGCCGCCTGGTGCCAGCCGAGTCATGGCTAGATCCAGCAACTGCACGTGATCGCGTTGCACATCAAAAATCCCTTCCATGCGCTTGGAATTAGAGAACGTTGGCGGGTCGATAAAGATCAAATCGTACTCGTTGCGATCCGCCTCCAGCCACGCCATCACATCGCCTTGCTCCAGCTTGTTTTTGTCGGAGAAACCATTCAACGACAAATTGCGCCGCGCCCAATCTAGATAGGTTTTCGACAGGTCGACACTGGTAGTGGTGCGCGCGCCGCCTTTGGCAGCATGCACAGTGGCTGTCGCGGTGTAGCAGTACAGGTTCAGAAAGCGCTTACCGGCTGCTTCCTTTTGAATACGCAAGCGCAACGGCCGGTGGTCTAGAAACAAACCGGTATCCAGATAGTCAGTGAGATTAACCAGCAGCTTTACGCCGCCCTCGTTGACCTCGCGGAACACCCCTTGCGCCGCTTGACGGGTGTATTGCTTGGTGCCGCTTTGCCGCTCGCGGCGCTTCACCACCACCTTACTTTTGTCTACCCCGAGCGCCTGTGGAATGGCCGCCAAGGCATCAAACAAACGCGCCTGAGCCTTCTCCGGCTCGATGGTGCGCGGCGCTGCGTATTCCTGCACGTGCACCCAATCACCATAGAGGTCGATGGCCACGGCGTATTCCGGCATATCAGCGTCATACACGCGGTAGCACTCAACACCCTCGCGCCGTGCCCATTTACCCAGCAACTTGAGGTTTTTTTGCAGGCGATTGGCAAACATCTGCCCGCCTTCACTCAAACGCGCTTGCTCAACCACAACGGGTGCGGCAACCGGCTCGGCGCTTGGGCCATCGTTGGCCAGTTGCTCACGCTCGACCTGACGCTGCTCCGGGGTGCGTCGCTCGCCCGTCACAAACTGCTCTGCACTGACTTTGATCAGCAGCAACTTGCACGGCAACGCGCCGTTCCAGAAGGCATATTGCTTATGGCTGCGAATGCCCATGCGCTTGCCCAGATCTGGAGCGCCGGTAAAGATCGCCGCCTCCCAGTTCAAGCAGGCTTGGCGCAAGCGCTCACCGAGGTTCTGGTAGAGATAAAGCAGGCTGGCTTCATCACCCAAGCGCTCACCATAAGGCGGGTTACAGATGACCAGACCGGTTTGATTTTGATCCGGACGCGGCTCAAACGTAGCCAGTTCGCCCTGATAAATTTTGATCCAGCTCGACAACCCTGCGCGTTCGATATTGTTGCGCGCAGGCTGAATCAAGCGCGGATCGGCCTCATAACCACGAATCCACAACGCTGGCTTGGCCAAGCCAATTTCGGCCCGCTCGACAGCCTCGGCATGCAGGCGCTGCCAAATCGCCGGCACATGGCCTAACCAAGCAGAAAAGCCCCACAGTTCGCGCTTTAGGTTGGGGGCAATGTCGGCGGCGATCATCGCCGCTTCGACCAGAAAGGTACCCACGCCGCACATGGGGTCAGCCAGCGCCCCACCGGCAGCGGCAATTCGCGGCCAGCCCGAACGAATCAAAATCGCCGCAGCGAGGTTTTCTTTCAGCGGTGCAGCGCCCTGCTGGAGACGATAGCCACGCTGGTGCAAGCTGTGCCCGGACAGATCCAGTGACAACACCGCTTCACCGCGATCCAGACGTAAATGCACGCGCATGTCTGGATTGAGCTTATCGATCGAGGGACGATCGCCGGCAGCGTTGCGCAATTTATCTACGATCGCGTCTTTGACTTTAAGCGCGCCAAAGTGGGTGTTATCAATGCCCGAGCCCTGGCCGCTAAACTCCACAGCCAAACTGCCGGTAGGCAATAGATGCTCGTGCCAGTCGATGTCCGACACCCCGTCATACAGTTCATCGGCGTCGCGCATGGTAAAGCGCGTCAGCACCAGCAACACTCGGTTGGCCAAACGTGACCAAAGGCATAAACGGTAGGCCGTTTGCATATCAGCAAAGCCGCGAATCGCCGAGGTGTGCTCGCGCACCTCTTCCAGACCTAAAGCGGCAGCCTCTTCGGCAAGCAGTGCTTCCAGGCCTTTGGGACAAGTGAGAAAGAGTTCGAAACGATCCGACATTTGGGGGTATCCAGTGCCTAAGGCAGTTAGTTGTGCACACACGGTGTACGCACAACAAAAATAAGTGACAAAGGCACGCAGTGCGACCCTTCGTCGGAATAAACAGGCCGCCAGCCTTAGCCAGTTCTACGCTGGCAATTAGCGCGCTGCACCTTGTGTTTCTGTGCGCCGCTAAATATGAAGGCTAGACAACTTTGTAGACATCTGGCGCTTACGCCTTATGGCCCGACTCACTAAACCGTTACTTCCTTATGACAAAACAGTCATTCACAGAATTATCGGCATTGGTTAGAAATTAGCTCAGCTCAACACCGTATTGGTGTTGGCAGTAGTCCGCCAGCATCTTGGCATTGGACTGCGATGGCAGACTATTCTGCCCGCCCCCAGCTCGGGGCCAAAGGAACATTACAGTCAACCTTGAGGGCTACACCCTATGAAAAGACTTAAGCGTGATCCGATGGAAAAAGCTTTTTTACGTGGTTATAAATACGGTGTTCACGGTAAATCTTACGAACTCTGTCCATTTACAGCTGCAGCTGTGCGCCAAGCCTGGATTAACGGCTGGCGAGAGGGCCGCGGTGACAACTGGGCCGGCATGACCGGAACCGCTGGCATCCACCGCCTCAACGAACTCCACGCTGTCGGCTAAGCAAGACTGCCGACTTCATCAATTACGCCCACGCGGGCAATTGCTACAGAGGGCCCTAACGGGCCCTTTTTAGTTTCACCTAAAACGTATTAGGCCTTACGCGGCAAAGCAGCAATGGCATCCACCGCTTCACGAATCAGCGCCGGGCCTTTATAGATAAAACCTGAGTAGATCTGCACCAAGCTGGCACCCGCGGCTATTTTCTCAGCGGCGTGCCGACCCTCGGTAATCCCGCCCACCGCAATAATCGGCAAGCGCCCGGCCAGCTCTGCCGCCAGCACTTTAACAATATGCGTGCTTTGTTCGCGTACCGGCGCACCCGACAAGCCGCCCGCCTCATCAGCAAACGCCAGCCCCTCAACGCCACTACGTGACAGGGTGGTATTGGTCGCGATCACAGCATCCATTCCCGCGTTGACTAAGGCGTTAGCCACCTCGATGGTTTCTTCATCGTTCATGTCTGGGGCAATTTTAATCGCCAGTGGCACGTATTTACCGTGCCGTGCGGCAAGTTCTTCCTGACGCTGACGCAGCGCTTGCAACAGCTGCTTAAGCGAGTCACCAAACTGCAAGCTGCGCAGACCCGGAGTATTCGGTGAGCTGACATTCACGGTGACATAACTGGCGTGGGCATAAACCTTGTCCAAGCACAGTAAATAGTCATCCACGGCCCGCTCAACCGGGGTATCAAAATTCTTACCAATATTGATGCCGAGCACACCGGAAAACTTGGCGGCTTGCACACGGGCGAGCAAATGCTCGACACCCATATTGTTAAAACCCATTCGATTAATAATCGCTTCAGCCGCAGGCAAACGAAACAGCCGCGGCTTAGGATTACCCGGCTGAGGGCGCGGCGTTACGGTGCCAATCTCGACAAAACCAAAACCCAATTGCGCAAAACCGTCAATGGCATCGCCATTTTTATCCAAACCCGCAGCCAAGCCCACCGGGTTGGCAAAATCCAGGCCCATCACCCGTACTGGCAAACTTGCCGGAGCCTTGGTTAACAGGCCATTCAGGCCCAAACGTCCGGCCGCACCGATCAGATCGATAGACAGCTCATGGGAGGTTTCCGGGGCGAGGTTAAACAACAGCTTGCGGGCCAAGGTATACATGGGCAGGCGTGGCTCAATAGTTAGACTGAAAATTAGCTGATCATTATAGCCGCGCCACCCCCTCGCAAGCGAGGCAGCTATGTGCCTATTCGCTAATCTTGCGCAAACTCAGCAACTCACCGGCACTATTAAACTCCAAAGAAAAGGAACCATATACGCCGGCATGCGTCAAAAAAGGTCGTAAATGATGGGCTGCAAGGTTCACCCGCTGGCCATCACGACTCATCAGCAAAATCCTATTCGCCCGCCCTCGATAGACCGCGAGCAAAGATTGCGCGGATAGTGCAATATCTAACAACAGAACTGGCATGGAAGCACCCGGTACTATGATGCAAGCAATGTTGCCACAAGCAGTCGCATCTAGCAGTGCGACAAATGCCATTGCCCCGGATATCGCCCATGCCATGAGCATTAGTCGTAACCAAGGAGCCCATACTGGTTATGAGTTTTTCTGAGCAATCTGCAGCGCTATCTGCGCGCCTGGGAGCCATTGCCCAGCGCCTAGGCTTTGCCGGACACAACACGCGGCAAATATTTACCCGCGCCAGTGCTTTGCGCCTACCGTTTCAAGCACTGCCGAGCATCGTGCCGAGCATTTGGTGGCAATCTGGCCCACCCTTGCAACGCTTGATCGACCTGCCGCGCGATGCATTATCAGGTCCAATTCAAGAAGACAAAGCCCTGGCCCACGCGATGCTCATCCGCCTGGTGAAACAACAGCAAGAACAAATCGACAACCTCGATTTACGCCGCATCAGCGGTTTCTCCTGCACGGATAATAATCGCGAACCGTGCAGCAGCTTTGAAGAGTATGCCGGGGCAGATCGCTGCCGCGGCATCCGCATCATCAGCTACAAAGACTTCGTCAAAACCATCAGCCATGCCTTGCCGCGTTTTCTTGCGGGCGAGCCAATCCAACTGCGTCAGGCAAGTTGGCATGGGGAGCAACTGTACTGGAGCGGCGAACAGCATCTGGAAGCCTTTGCCTGCGCCATTGCCTATGCACGTCGGCGCGGTTTGGAGATCAACCTACCGGCGGTATTGAGTCGCTATCAAGTTGATCCTGCGGGCCTAGCGGATCTAGAAATTAGCTATCACATGCTGGCCATGCCCACCCAAGCGTGGAGTGATCCGGCCTTTATGGCACTGCTGCTTGATCATGGTCTGCCCTACGCACGACTGTCCTTGATGCGTAGCCCCGGCGCCCCGGAGTTCTTATTACTGCCCAAGGACCATGAGCAAGCCCGCGCCCTTGGCGACGGCCTGCGCCTGGCCGGCGCAGCAGATGCGGTCAGCTACCTACAAAAGCTAAAGTCTTAACAGCCTCAGCTGCGGCGAAGTCCCTGGCGTTAACGCTGCACGCGAAAAGCAAACTCAAGATAAAAAAAGCCCCGCACTCAGGCGGGGCTCAATTACTTTAGTTGCGCATCAGCCTGGAATACAGACCCCATGCTGACCACTTTGCGCCAGGTCATACAGCTCGCGGCCAGCCACCGCATACATGGCGTAATCAACGCTGGTGGCAGCACGCAGCTCTGCCAACATGGCACGCCAGCGAGCCACCAACGGCCGGTTCTGTTCCAGCCACATTTGAGTACGCGCCTCGATATCATCCGGGGCGTCACTCATTTGCAGCACAGACACCGTGATAGCACGTTGCTGCGCGTCGAGATCATCACGAAATGCCTCACGCGCCAAGCCCTGCCAAGCGTTGTCCACCGACAAGCTGGTGATCTGCTGCAGATACCAAGTTAGATCCAACGCACCGCCAACGGCAAAGTAAGCACTGGCGACGCGTGCTGGGTCCTGCGCGGTAACATCCGAGGCTTCAATGATCGGCAGCAAGGTGTACAGATGACTGGTGCCGGCAACTACCCGTGCTAACAGCTCCGGCGTACCCGCTTCGACATAACTCTGGAAGCGCGCCAGCCACTGCTCACGCACCGGCCCATCCAGAAGCTCATCTAAACGACCTGCCAAGGCCGCAACACGCGGAGCAAAATGCGCCACATCACGGGCCGCATCCAACTCGTTACGACGACTACGCAGGAACCAGCGTGTAGCACGCCGACCTAAGCGCATCAGTTCATCCATCAGGGTCAGCTGCAGCTCGGCCGGTACCTGATAATCCAGGGCCTCGATCTGCTGCCACCAATGCGGCAGTTGGAACACGTCTCGTACGATCACGTAAGCGCCCGCAACATTGGCCGCGCTCATCCCGG
>JBBKVZ010000332.1:0-7291 GCA_037968715.1 Pseudomonas sp. | reverse complement strand
TCTGTGGCTTTATGCTTAAGCGCCACCGAGTTAATGCAGTAGCGTAACCCTGTAGGGGCTGGACCATCGGGGAACACATGCCCTAAGTGCGCATCGCATTTGGCGCAAAGCACCTCTGTACGCTGCATGCCATGACTACTGTCTACCTGATTAACCACCGCTTCTGCCTGCAACGGCTGAAAATAACTTGGCCATCCGCAACCGGCATCAAATTTGGCCTCCGCCGCAAACAGCTCGGCGCCACAGCAGGTGCAGAGGTAGCTACCGGGCGCGTTACTGGCATGATACTCACCGCTAAACGGGCGCTCAGTACCTTTTTCCCGGCATACACGAAACTGCTCCGGAGTTAATTGTTCACGCCAAGCCTCTGGCGACTTATCTAGCTTATCCATATACACCTCTGCCAAATCGAAAAAAGCCCACTCAGTACCTTTCACAGTGGTCGGGCCGAACGTATCATTCGCCACCAGTCTGTCACCCGCGCCACAGCCTGCCAAGACGCGTCAAATGTCTCTGTTAGCGTTTGTTTGTGCGCCGATTGTTTATAATTCAGGATCATTTACATGCAGTTCAGCAAATCCAACAAGCTTGCCAACGTGTGCTACGACATTCGCGGCCCAGTGCTTAAGCACGCTAAGCGCCTGGAAGAGGAAGGCCATCGCATCCTCAAGCTGAACATTGGCAACCCCGCGCCCTTTGGTTTTGAGGCGCCGGAGGAAATCCTCCAGGACATGATCCGCAACCTGCACACCGCCCAAGGCTATAGCGACTCCAAAGGCCTGTTCAGCGCGCGCAAAGCGGTCATGCAGTACTACCAGCAAAAGCAGGTCGAGGGCGTTGGCATCGAGGATATCTACCTTGGCAACGGTGTGTCTGAGCTGATCGTGATGGCCATGCAGGCGTTGCTCAACAATGGCGACGAAGTTCTGATTCCGGCACCCGACTACCCGCTATGGACCGCCGCCGCCGCTCTAGCCGGCGGTACACCCGTGCATTACCTGTGCGATGAACAGGCTAACTGGTGGCCGGACATTGCCGACATTAAGGCCAAGATCACCCCGAACACCAAAGCACTGGTAATCATCAACCCGAACAACCCAACGGGCGCGGTGTACTCCAAAGAAGTGTTGCTCGACATGCTCGAGCTGGCCCGCCAGCACAATTTGGTGGTGTTCTCCGACGAGATCTACGACAAGATCCTCTACGACGACGCCGTACACATCTGCACCGCCTCACTGGCGCCCGATGTGTTCTGCCTGACGTTCAACGGCCTGTCGAAATCCTACCGCGTAGCCGGCTTTCGCTCCGGCTGGGTGGCGCTTTCTGGCCCCAAGCACAAAGCGCAGAGTTACATTGAAGGTTTGGACATTCTGGCCAACATGCGCCTGTGCGCCAACGTACCCAGCCAGCACGCCATTCAAACGGCGCTGGGCGGCTACCAGAGCATCAACGACCTAGTTCTGCCCAACGGTCGCCTGTTAGAGCAACGCAACCGCACATGGGAGCTGCTTAACAGCATCCCCGGCGTGAGCTGCGTCAAACCCATGGGCGCGCTCTATGCCTTCCCGAAAATCGACCCGAAGGTCTGCCCGATCCATAACGATGAGAAATTCGTTCTTGATCTGCTGCTCTCCGAAAAATTACTGATCGTGCAAGGCACCGCCTTCAACTGGCCGTGGCCCGACCACTTCCGGGTGGTTACCCTGCCCCGGGTTGATGAGCTGTCCACCGCCATCGGCCGGATCGGCACTTTCCTCAAAACCTACAGCCAATAATCGCCCGTCATGGACCTGCAAATCGACGAGTTCTATAAGGACGCAGCCACCGCCATGCTGCTGCTCTATCAGGCCTTCCCACGTAAAGTTGCCGTGTACGTCGAAGACCTGATTGGCCGTGAAGAGCCGGATGATTTTGGTCTGCCCAGCCAGCGCCATCAAAACTGCTTGGGCGCCTTGCTGTGGTTGGCGGACGAAGGCTATTTACGCTTTGACTCCTGTATTGCCTACGACGCACTTGATCAAGCAGTACTCAGTGAAAAAGCCTTTTTGCGCCTGACTCGCAGCGTGCCCGAGTTCGAGCCAGCTAGCGACCTCTCGCCGAGCATCCGCAGGATCCAAGCAACCCTGGCGTATCAGTTGCGCGCAGCCCTAGCTAGCCGGCAAAGCGAGCGCGTTGCACAACTCACCCAGCAGGTATTTATGAGCAACCTGCACGAGCGACGCAACGTAAACGACACAGTTTGAAATAGTCGCTAGCTTGAATCTGCAGGGCCTGCAGCCTTATATAGCCGCATAGAAATCCGCGACGCCAAGGACTTAGCCACGGCCGCGCGCAGATTATTTACTCCCAGGAGCTCATTGCACCCATGAAGCGCATTTTCTTATTCCTAGCCACCAACATGGCAGTCCTGTTGGTGGCTAGCATAACCCTCAAGCTGCTTGGAGTGGACCGCTACACCGGCCAGAATTACGGCAGCTTGCTGGCATTCTGCGCAGTATTTGGTTTTGCCGGCTCACTGGTGTCGCTGCTGATCTCCAAGTGGATGGCGAAGATGAGCACCGGCACGCAAATCATTACCCAACCGCGGACCCGCCACGAACAATGGCTGATGCAAACGGTTGAAGAGTTATCACGTGCCGCCGGCATCAAAATGCCTGAAGTAGGCATTTTCCCGGCTTACGAGTCGAATGCCTTCGCCACTGGCTGGAACAAAAATGATGCACTGGTGGCCGTTAGCCAAGGCTTGCTGGAACGTTTTTCGCCCGATGAAGTACGCGCCGTACTGGCCCATGAAATTGGCCACGTGGCCAACGGCGATATGATCACCTTGGCCCTTATTCAAGGCGTAGTGAACACCTTCGTGATGTTCTTCGCGCGAATCTTCGGCAACTTCGTCGATAAAGTAATTCTTAAAAACGAAAACGGCCCAGGCATTGGTTATTTGGTTGCGACTATTTTTGCCGAGTTGGTACTGGGCATTCTGGCCAGCGTGATCGTCATGTGGTTCTCGCGCAAACGTGAGTTCCGCGCCGATGAAGCGGGCGCCAACCTGGCCGGCACCGGTGCCATGATCGCCGCCCTGCAACGCCTGCGCGCCGAGCAAGAAGTACCGGTGACCATGCCTTCGAGCATGATGGCTTTCGGTATTAACGGTGGCCTCAAGCACGGCCTGGCAGGCTTGCTGATGACTCACCCACCACTGGAAGACCGTATCGAGGCCCTGCGCCAGCGCGGCTAAATCTACAGTGACAAAAAAGGGCGACATCAGTCGCCCTTTTTTTAGCAAAAAAATCTAACCACACTGCAACCGATAAACCCGTTCATCCAGCTGGCTCAGGCCACGCTGCATAAACTTCCAGTTTTCGCCCAACACATCACGCGCCTCAAGCAATTGCACAGACCATTGCGGCTCTGCAAATAACTGCGCTATCTCGGGCTCGCCAACGGCAAAGGGCGGCCCGGCCATTTTCGCCTGCAGGTAGTCTAGAGTCACCAACAAGCCCGCACAGCCTGCCGGTAAAATAGCCGCCAGATGGGCGACGTAACGCTCGCGTAGCGGCTCTGGCAAGGCGATCAGCGCCGCTCGATCATAAAACCCTCGACACTCGAGCAAGTCGGCGGCGGTCAGGCTAAAAAAATCGCAGCAGAGCACTTCAATGGCGCCCGATCGATAGCGACGAAATGCACCCAACTGATCAATTTCAGCATGCAAACCTTGCTCGCTAAAAAACGCCTCCACCGCTGACTGCTCCAACTCAACGCCCAGTACGCGAAAGCCCTGCTCCGCCAACCACAGCATATCGACCGATTTGCCACACAGCGGCACTAAGACCTGCGCACCCGCCGCGACACTCAGCGTCGGCCAAAGTCGTGCTAAATACGGGTTAACCTCAGGCAAATGAAAGCCAATTTCGTTACGCGCCCAACGCTGCCGCCAAAAGTCTTCGTGCATATAACCCTCAACAAATCGATTAAATAGCGCAAGAATTTATACTGGTTCTAGATATATCTAACCGCGAACATAGGCTCAGTATTTATCAGGAGCATCCCTATGCTGCCCAGTATTTTCATCTCCCACGGCTCCCCCATGCTCGCTCTTGAACCCGGCGCCAGCGGGCCGGCACTCCTTCAGCTAGCGGCCGAATTGCCTAGGCCCAAAGCCATCGTACTGGTCTCCGCGCACTGGGAGACGACTGATTTACGCGTCACCGGTGCTACCGACCCCGCCACCCTGCACGATTTTCAGGGTTTCCCTCCAGCACTCTATCAAATTCGTTACCCAGCCCCCGGCCAACCTGAACTCGCCGCGAAACTAGTTGAGCAGCTCAAGACCGCTGGATTAAACGCACAAATTGACCCCGAACGACCGTTCGACCATGGCGCCTGGGTGCCGCTGTCACTGATGTATCCAGAGGCTAAGATACCTGTGGTGCAGCTGTCCCTGCCGAGCAAGCAGGGCCCAGCCATGCAAACTCGTATTGGTCAGGCGCTGGCCGGCCTGCGTGAACAAGATGTGTTGTTGATTGGCTCCGGCAGCATCACCCACAACCTAGGCGAACTGGACTGGCAAGCTGGCCCCGAGGCCGTAACACCTTGGGCTGAGGCCTTCCGCAACTGGATCGTCGAACGCCTTGAGCACGGTGATACGGCGGCGCTGCACGACTACCTGCAGCAAGCCCCACACGCGCGACGCAATCATCCAAGCGCCGAGCATCTGCTACCGCTGTTCTTCGCCCGAGCTGCCGGCCAGCACTTCAGCGTGGTGCATCAAGGCTTCACCCTCGGCGCCCTCGGTATGGATATCTACCGCTTCGACTAGCAGCGCCTCGCCATAATTTATCAGCCGCCACAACGCAAAAGCCCCGCACTAGGCGGGGCTTTTATTAATCAGTAGAAACTACCGATCAATCTTCGCGATAACGACGCAGCTTCAACTGCTTACCGGCAACACGAGTGTCCTTCAGCTTAGTCAGCAAGCGCTCCAGACCGTCTTCCGGCAGCTCAACCAAGCTGAAGCTCTCACGCACCTGGATGCGACCGATAGCTTCACGAACCAAGCCGCCTTCATTAAGGATGGCGCCCAGCAGGTTCTTCGCGGCGATACCGTCACGCAGGCCCAAGGCAGTACGGCAACGCGCACGACCATCAGCCAAAGGTACCGGAGCGCGACGCTCACGCGGCTCGCCACGCTCGGAACGCTCACTGCGCTCGCCGCCACGATCCGAACGCTCACTGCGCTCGCCACGTGGTGCGCCGCTGTTCGGCACTAACGGCTGCTCACGCTCAACTTCAGCCAAGGTCAACGCCTGACCGTTGGTGGCTTTGCGCAACAAAGCAGCAGCCAGGGCACGCGGGGTGCAACCGATATCAGCAGTCAAACGATCCAGCAACTCACCGTGGGTGGTTTCTGCATCGCCAACCAGCGGCGCCAAGCCATTGGTCAACTTCTTGATGCGTGCTGTCAGTACTGCAGCGGCGTCCGGTAGACGCACTTCAGCAACCTTTTGACCGGTTACACGTTCAATCACTTGCAGCATGCGACGCTCGCGCGGCGTTACCAACAACAAGGCGCGACCGGTACGACCAGCACGGCCAGTACGACCGATACGGTGCACGTAAGACTCTGGGTCATACGGCATGTCAACGTTCATCACGTGAGTGATGCGCGGCACGTCCAGACCACGAGCAGCAACGTCGGTGGCTACCACGATGTCCAAACGGCCATCTTTCAGCGACTCGATCACGCGCTCACGTTGGTTCTGGGCGATATCACCGTTCAAGGCAGCAGCCTTGTAGCCTTTGGCTTCTAGCGCGGCGGCCAGATCCAAGGTGGCTTGCTTGGTACGCACGAAGGCGATCAAAGCGTCGAATTCTTCAACTTCAAGCAAACGCAATACAGCAGAAACCTTCTGGTCAGCGTGGACCAGCAAGTGTGCCTGCTCAATGGCGGTAACGGTTTGAGTCTTGGTCTCAACCTTAACGTGCTTCGGATCGCGCAAATGCTTTTCAGCAATAGAGCGGATCGAGTGCGGCAAGGTGGCCGAGAATAATACGGTCTGACGCTCGGCTGGCAGGCCCTTGAAGATCACTTCAAGGTCGTCCATAAAGCCCAGCTTGAGCATTTCGTCGGCTTCGTCGAGGACCAAGTGGCAGACAGTCGACAAGACTTTCTCGTCGCGGCGCAAGTGGTCAACCAGACGACCCGGAGTAGCCACGATGATCTGTGCGCCGTTACGGATAGCTTTCAGCTGCGGGCCCATCGGCGCGCCGCCGTATACAGCGATAACGCTAACACCCGGCATTTGCTTGGCGTAGGTTTCAAAGGCGCTGGCAACCTGCAGGGCCAACTCGCGAGTTGGCGCCAAAATCAGTGCTTGTGGCTGACGCTTGGCCGGATCGATACGGCTAAGGATTGGCAAAGCGAATGCGGCAGTTTTGCCGGTACCGGTTTGCGCTTGGCCGATCATGTCGTGGCCAGCTAAAATTACTGGGATCGACAAAGTTTGAATAGCCGAAGGCTCTTCGTAGCCAGTCGCAATAACAGCAGCAAGAATATTTGGGTGTAGTTCGAGTGCGGCGAAGCCGCCGATTACTTGGGTCATGGGTCTGCCTCTAGTGCATCCGCAAAGACCCATGTTTCAAAGCAGCACATGCCCTGTAAGACCCGAAGGTAACCCTGGCAGCTTTGTCGGCGGGGATTTGCGAAAACGTATTAATGAATGAATCGTCAAGTAGAGCCCGCTAGGCGGACATGCAGCCGAGGTTTAGCCTCGGTGAAATTGCACTACTTGAACACGGCCCCGCAAAAGGCCGGCGCGCACTATATCTGATTTTCCAATCAATGGGTGGGTATTTTCTACCCAACCATAATCTTCCGCTCAGTGGTTGGCCAAAAATGTCCTGCAATTGCTTGCACAACCGCCAACCAGCCCGTTATACACAGTGGGCGCCTCTCCCACGCAAGGATTCTAGTCATGACGCAACACTCAAACGGCCGTGTAACCCGCGAAATACGTGGTCACGTTATGCTCTTGGGCCTGGATCGCACAGGCAAACGCAACGCCTTCGACCTCGACCTGCTCAATGACCTAACCCTTGCCTATGGTGAGTTCGAGCGCGACGACAACGCCCGAGTGGCCTTAGTCTTTGCCCACGGCGAGCATTTTACTGCAGGCTTAGACCTCGCCAACATCGGCCCGGCACTGGCCGCCGGCTGGCAAATGCCGGCCGGGGCCTGCGACCCTTGGGGCGTATTTGGTGGCCCGCGAGTGAGTAAACCGGTAATCGTCGC
>JBBKVZ010000331.1:0-3950 GCA_037968715.1 Pseudomonas sp. | reverse complement strand
CTCCCCATGTGAGAGTAGGTCATCGTCAAGCTTATACACCAAACCCCTGATCATCGTAAGATGGTCGGGGGTTTGTCTTTGCGCGAAGAAAAGCTCTAGGTCGGGTGCTGTTTTAATTTCTGTCTAACTATTAAACGTAGCCTGCTAGGTAATTAAAAGTGGCAGGGTTGTTTGCGCGTACTGGTATTAGGCGTAAGTAGGTAGGCAGTTGAAGACTGCGCAAGGACCGAATATCTATATTACGGACCCGCGCGTTACAGCATATAAACGCCCATGCCTTAGTGGCCATTTATATGCACCTTTAGCTAAGGTCGATATAGATGCTGCGTATCTGTGTGATACAGGGCTGAATCAGCGAAATGCTCCGCTCCCAGTACCCGGCCAATCACAATCAATGCGGTGCGCCGAAACCCTTTGGCTGAGACCTTGGCTTCGATGTCGGCGAGGGTGCCGATCGCCCAGTCTTGATCTGGCCAGCTAGCCCTGTGCACTACAGCTATCGGGCAGTCACTACCGTAGTGAGGTATCAGCTCGCTAACAATGCGTCCGAGATGGTTGACTCCTAGGTGGATAGCCATGGTCGCGCGGTGTTTGGCCAGTTCACTTAACTGCTCGCCGTCAGGCATTTCTGACTTGCTGGCAAAGCGGGTGAGAATCACTGTTTGCGATATTCCAGGTAGAGTCAGCTCGCTTTCTAGCAGTGCTGCGCAAGCTGCCGTGGCGGTGACTCCGGGAATGATCTGGAATGGGATGTTTAGTGCTCTTAGCTGGCGTATTTGCTCACCAATGGCGCCATACAGCGAGGGATCGCCAGAATGCACCCGCGCCACGTCTTCGCCTCGATCGTTGGCTTCGCGCATTAGCTGGATAATTGCAGCTAAGTCGAGTTCGGCGGTGTTGATTACTTGCTCCGCGTTGTGCCCTTGCAAAACGGCTTCTGGTACCAGTGAGCCGGCGTACAGGATCACAGGGCAGCTGCGCAGTAAGCGCTGACCTTTAACTGTGATGAGTTCAGGATCGCCGGGGCCGGCACCGATAAAATAGACGGTCATGGACTCTCCGACGTAGTGATGAGTGCGATTGCACATGTGGCCCAGGCATTGTTGATTCTATCGCCAAGTAACTGCGCACGTCCGTGCTGCAGTTGTTCGGCCAAGACTAAGGCGCTGGCTTGAGCAACACCAGCGCTGCCGGTTACTTGCAGGCTGAGCGCTGAGTGTTGGTTGATTCTGTCGGCAACTAAACTGAGTTGCTCAGCCGATATAAAAGTTAACGGTATCTGTAGATGCTCGGTCAGTTGCTGTAAGCCAATTTCATCATGTTTATTGCTGCTACTGGCTAGCGCGCCGATGTCACTGATCAGCAAGTGCTGATTACCTAAGGCTTGTTCCAGTAGGTCGAGCAACAGCAGCATTGAGCAGCCACGTCGACAGCCCAGACCTGCGACATAAAGTGACTTGCTCAAGGTATCGGCTAGCCAGTTAGTTAGTTTGCGGATGGCGGATGTAAAACCAAGCGCAGGCTATGCCGAGAACACTCCAAAACAGCGCATTGGTCAGTAAAGACGCGAGCACAAATTGTTGACCAAGTGCTTCTGGTGCCAAGCTGGCGTGTACTGCAGGTTGTGGTGCGCCGATTAGGTGCGGTACAGCCAGCAACAGTAAGCCGCAAACGCGCAATGCCCAGTGGCGGGTGAAAATCAGCAGGCCAAGGCCGCTTGCGGTAGCCAGTACTGTGCCAATCCACCAGCGTTGACGAAGAACTAAATCGGCTGCGGCTGTGCCGGGAACCTCTGGTGGTAAACCGGCCGCAGGTGCCAAGCAAAACGTCAAAAAGCCTGCACCGCCCCAAAAGAGTCCCTGCCATCTGTACTTGGGTGCGCGAAGGGTAAATAACCCAGTCAAGATAAGCGCATAACCAAGAGCCATCACCAGATTGCTCAAGCCGGTCGACAGCGTGCGCTGCCAGCCATCTTGCGGTGTCCAAGCCTCGCTGTCGTGGCTGTGGATGGCTACCGTGGTTGGCGTATGGGCGTGCTCATGGCTCACTTGTTGGTGCGGCGCATGGCTTGGCTCGCTGATCACTGCTTCGCTAGCTTCGTAGGTTTCGGCCTGCAAGATAAGGGGGGTAACCCACAGTGCTTGCAGTAAGGTCAGTGTGATGGCGGCGAGCAAGCCGGAAAAACCTGCGGTTTGAGCGATACGTTTAAACATGGGTAAACAATCCCGGCATTTGCAGAATAAGAACAGCGGCCGAGATCGACGGCGCACTAAAATTTGCGAATAGAGTCCGCTTGGCTGGCGTGCTGATACTTACGGGGTTAGCCGTATGTAGTAAGTGCGCAGGTCAGATTGGCCCAGTGTTCAATGGCAAGGAAAAGCCGCGCTGTGGCGGGTGTCGTGCGCAGCGTTATGCAACACGTCGACCGGGGCAAAGCCCGCCAAAAATATCAGGGCGCCACCCAGCAAACAGCTGCCCAGAGTGAGCACTAAGCGTTGTGATAGCGGTAGGGAGATGGTCTTGGCTGGTGACAAAGTGTGGCTGGACATGATGTGACCTCTTCTAGTCGAATGAAGCAAGGCAGAAGGGTCGCAGCACGAGAGCAGGCGTACGAAGCCTGAAATCCGGCGCGCACCCGCCCACCGCGGATTGCCAAACAATAACTCAGGCCGGTCTCCGGGCTTGCGACGACTGTCCTAGGGGGACAGTGGCAGAGTCAGCCTTCCCATGCCAGCAGGCACAGTGACTACCACGACTCTTACGTCTGCTTACCGTTGCGGGGGCAGCGCCGGACTCGTCTGCTCTTGCGAGACTAGACCCACCGGCTTCCCGTTTCACCTTGCACGCGACGGCGCAAGACACCTGAAACAGCCGCATAGAAAATCACGAAGCAGACCCGAACGTCAACCTCGGTGATTGACCGGCTTGCACTCACTGGGTAGCCTGCACGCTTTCGAGGTTCTTCGGCGTTGCAGTCGAAGCTAAGAGGGAACAAGGTTCAAGCCTTGGCTGCCCCCGCAACTGTGAACGGTCCGAACCCCTTCGACATACCACTGCCAGCCGGCGGGAAGGTGAAGGGCTTGCGCAAGGCGCAGACCGTAAGCCAGGAGACCTGCCTCGTAATATTTTCGACAACCGGACGGGGTGTTCTGGTGGTGCATGCGTGGTGGCCTCGGGCTGTTCGCGTATGTTGCTGCCGCCCGCCGATCCTAACGATCTTACGCAGGGGCATCGATGAAAACGCTAGGCAAACTTCCCGTCACCATAGTCACCGGCTTTCTTGGCGCCGGTAAAACCACTTTGCTACGGCATATGCTGACTAATGCCGATGGTCGCCGCATCGCGGTAATCGTCAACGAGTTCGGCGAGTTGGGCATCGATGGCGAATTGCTCAAACAATGCTCGATTGGTTGCTCGGAAGAAGAGGCTAACGGCCGCGTGTTTGAGTTGGCTAACGGCTGCCTGTGCTGCACCGTGCAGGAAGAATTTTTCCCGGTGATGCGTGAGTTGGTGGCGCGCCGTGGCGATCTCGACCATATCCTCATCGAAACCTCGGGTCTGGCCCTGCCTAAACCTCTGGTGCAGGCCTTCAACTGGCCAGAAATTCGCAACGCCTGCACGGTGGATGCGGTGATCACCGTGGTGGATAGCCCGGCCGTGGCCGCCGGCACCTTTGCCGCCTTCCCAGAGCAGGTGGACGCCCAGCGTCAGCTCGATCCAAATCTGGATCATGAGTCGCCGCTGCACGAATTGTTTGCCGATCAGTTGGCCAGCGCCGACTTGGTCATCCTCAACAAGGCCGACTTGCTAAGCGCCGAAGCCTTGGCTGCGGTGCGCGCTGAAGTGGCCGAAGAGTTGCCACCGGCGGTGAAGGTGATCGAAGCCCACGGCGGCGAGTTGCCACTCAGCGTGTTGTTGGGGTTGAACTGCGAAACCGAGTTGCACATCGA
>JBBKVZ010000330.1:0-6096 GCA_037968715.1 Pseudomonas sp. | reverse complement strand
TACTCCGGCGATGCCTTTCAGGCCAAGACGCGCGCTGAGGAAGCAGGCAAGGGCATCAATATCGAGTACAGCATTCCTAAAGAAGGCGCCAATCTCTGGTTTGACATGCTGGCCATCCCGGCGGACGCCGGAAATGTCAAAGAGGCGCATGCCTTTATCAATTACTTGATGCAGCCCGAAGTGATTGCTGGGGTGAGTGACTACGTTGGCTATGCCAATCCGAACCTTAATGCCGGCCCTCTTATGGACCAAAGTGTGCTGAACAACCCGTCGATTTATCCTTCTGCTGCGGTGAAGGCCAATCTTTATGTGCAAGAAGAATTACCGATCAAGGTGCAGCGCGCAGTGACCCGCAGCTGGACCCGAATCAAAACCGGTCAGTAAATAAAATACGCCCGCTTAAAGTGAGCGGGCTTCAATAAGTTGGGAGTCGTGGTAAATGGCAATAACCGCCGGTGTAGAAAACAAAGGCCCAAGTGGCAACCAGAAACCGCCGAAAGAGGTGCTGGTAAAAATTGACCGGGTTAGCAAAAAGTTCGACGAAGCATTGGCCGTTGACGATGTGTCACTGACCATTCACAAGGGCGAGATTTTTGCCCTGCTCGGCGGCTCCGGCTCGGGTAAGTCAACTTTGCTGCGCATGCTCGCCGGTTTCGAGCGGCCGACCTCGGGGCGCATCTACCTCGACGGTGAAGACATTACCGACATGCCGCCCTACGAGCGGCCGATCAACATGATGTTCCAGTCGTATGCCTTGTTTCCGCACATGACCGTGGCGCAGAACATCGCCTTCGGCCTGCAGCAAGACAAAATGCCTAAGGCGCAGGTTGAAGAACGCGTCGCCGAAATGCTCAAACTGGTGCGCATGAGCGAGTACGCCCGGCGCAAGCCGCATCAGTTGTCCGGTGGCCAGCGTCAGCGCGTGGCGCTGGCTCGTTCGTTGGCGAAAAGCCCGAAGCTGCTGTTGCTCGACGAGCCGATGGGCGCGCTGGACAAAAAATTGCGTTCGCAAATGCAGCTTGAGTTGGTTGAAATCATCGAGCGCGTTGGCGTGACCTGCGTGATGGTGACCCACGACCAAGAAGAAGCCATGACCATGGCTGAGCGCATCGCCATCATGCACCAAGGTTGGATCGCGCAAATCGGCAGCCCGGTGGATATCTATGAAACACCCACCAGTAAGTTGGTGTGTGAGTTCATTGGCAGCGTGAATTTGTTTGATGGCGTGGTGGTGGATGACTCGGAAGCCTATGCGGTAATCGACTGTCCGGGGCTGGAGCGCAATATCTATGTCGGCCACGGGGTAACCACCTCTGTGGAAGACAAAACCATCAGCTATGCGCTGCGCCCAGAAAAGTTGCTTGTCACCAGCCAGCAGCCGAGCGGCGAGTACAACTGGTCGCACGGCAAGGTGCACGACATTGCGTATCTGGGTGGTCACTCGGTGTTCTATGTTGAGTTGCCCAGCGGCATGATTGTGCAGTCGTTTGTGGCCAACGCGGAACGCCATGGCGCACGGCCAACGTGGAAAGATGATGTGTTTGTCTGCTGGGAAGATGACAGCGGCGTGGTGCTGCGCTCATGAAACTCACTAAGCAGCGACTCCTCATGCCCAAGGGACGGCACCTGGTTATCGGGGTGCCTTTTGTCTGGCTGTTTATGTTCTTCATCTTGCCGTTCGCCATCGTGCTGAAAATCAGCTTTGCCGAGGCGGAGGTGGCGATTCCACCGTACACCGAGGTCTTCAGTTACCTAGATGACCAGCTGCAAATCCTGTTGAATTTTGGCAACTACCTGATGCTGGCCAGCGATGATTTGTATATCGCGGCCTATTTAGGCTCGCTGAAAATGGCCTTTATCAGCACCTCACTGTGCCTGTTGATCGGCTATCCGATGGCTTACGCCATTGCGCGTGCGCCAAGGCAAATGCAAACCGTGTACGTACTGCTGATCATGATGCCGACCTGGACGGCGATTCTGATTCGGGTGTACGCCTGGATGGGCATTCTCAGTAAAAACGGTTTGCTTAACAGTGCGTTGATGAGCGTGGGCCTGATTGATCGTCCGCTGATCATCCTCAACACCAATATCGCCGTTTATATTGGCGTGGTGTATTCGTACTTACCGTTTATGGTGCTGCCGCTCTACGCCAACTTGGTTAAGCATGATCAGAGCTTGCTGGAAGCCGCCTCCGACCTCGGTGCGCGCAGTATTACCAGCTTCTGGAAAATCACCGTGCCGCTGTCTAAGAACGGCATCATTGCCGGCTCCATGCTGGTGTTTATTCCGGTGGTGGGTGAGTTTGTGATTCCGGAAATGCTCGGTGGTCCCGAGACTCTGATGATCGGTAAGGTGCTCTGGCAAGAGTTCTTTAATAACCGTGATTGGCCGGTGGCCTCGGCATTGGCGGTGGTGATGTTGGCGGTGTTGATGATCCCCATTGTGCTGTTCAACCGTAACGAAGCCAAACAGTTGGAGGGCAAGGCATGAAGCGTTTTAAGTTCTCAAATTTCATGCTGGTCGGCGGGTTGCTGTTTATCTACCTACCGATGCTGATTCTGGTGATCTACTCGTTCAACGCCTCGAAACTGGTGACGGTGTGGGGCGGTTGGTCGTTGAAGTGGTATTTCGGCCTGATGGATAACACCCAGCTGATGGGTTCGGTGGGTCGCTCCATGGAAATTGCGTTTTATACCGCGATTTCCTCGGTGATTCTCGGCACTTTGGCGGCTTTTGTACTCACGCGGATTCCGCGTTTCAAAGGCCGTACCTTGTTTGCCGGGATGGTTACCGCACCGCTGGTAATGCCTGAGGTGATCACTGGTCTGTCGCTGTTACTGTTGTTTGTGGCGCTGGCACAGATGATCGGTTGGCCCGCCGAGCGCGGCATTATGACCATCTGGATCGCCCACACCAGCTTTTGCGCCTCCTACGTGGCGGTGGTGGTGTCGGCGCGCTTGCGTGAGTTGGATATCTCCATTGAGGAGGCGGCCATGGACCTCGGCGCCAAACCGTGGAAGGTGTTTATGCTGATCACCATTCCGATGATCGGGCCCTCTCTGGCTGCCGGCGGCATGATGTCTTTTGCCCTGTCGCTGGACGACTTAGTATTGGCCAGCTTCGTTTCCGGGCCGGGTTCCACCACCTTGCCGATGGAAGTGTTCTCGGCTGTGCGTTTGGGGGTTAAGCCGGAGATCAACGCGGTGGCCAGTTTGATCTTGCTGTCGGTGTCGTTGTTTACCTTCTTTGCTTGGTTCTTTGCGGCCAAGGCCGAAGACCGGCGCAAGCGGGCTATCCAGCAAGCCATGGACGAAACCGCAGGCGCGGCCTTGATCAATGGCCCGGATAGCCGTCGTGATCCGTCGCAACAACACGCCAGCAGTTAAATACAACTGTGCGTAACGCAAAAAAGGGTCACTGCGGTGGCCCTTTTTTGTGCGTGTGGGTTGTGTGGGGATTGCGGCGGGTTGGCGCGGCAGATGCTCGCCGAGCATTGCCCGCGGCGCTTATATTTAGGCGCTTTTTTGCAGGTACAGTTTGAATTGCTCGTCGCCATCGGCCCAACCCGCTTCCCATGCGGCGGCGAGCACTTCGGCGCTATAGGGTTGGAGCTGCAGCGTATGGCCGGTTAAACCGGCCATGTAACCTTGCTGGTAAGCCTTGTTGAGGCTTTCCAAGCTCCAGTTTTGATCGCTATCGGGAAGCGCAGAAGGCGCCATATGCAAGGCTCATAGTGACTGTTCACGGCCTATGCTAGCTGCACCGCCGAGGCAAACCGAGGGTTTGCTTGGCGAAAGCCCAGTAACTTGGTGCATTTGTGACGTGTTGCACGCGTGGCACCCGCCGGCGCAGGCGCCGGTGGCTGCTCCACACGCTGGGTAAATGGCTCTATATCTGCAAGATACTGGCCTGATAGGCAGCGACAAAATCCTCAAAGTTGTCGGCCGGCTCCTGCTCCATGCGCGCTTGTGCCGCCAGCGATTCGCTGACGCTGGCACTGAACTGCGCCTGCTCGACGGCGCTTAATGGCTGGTTACGCAGGTATTCGGCATGCGTGCGGCTCTGCCTTAGGGAGAACTGCGCAAAGCTCTCACCGCGTTCGCGCAGCGTGGCCAGCACCTGCGCCGAAGGCGTCAGGCGGCAATCATTTACCTTGGCCTGTTGCAGGGCTAAAGCGGCGCAGTGCGCATCGCCACCTTGGCTTTGGTCGAGCAGTTTGGCCAGCGGTAGGATGTTGTCGAGTACTTCGCTAGCCCAGGCCTGCAAACTCACTGGCTCGCCGTTGCGCTGCAACTCTAGACCGGGACGACGACCTTCCTTAACCACTTTGAGGAAGTTGTCGGCGCAGGCGCCGCATTCGCCTTCGGCGATGCTCGGGCTGTCTTGCAGCACGCAATACAGCAAGAAGGCATCCAGAAAACGTGCCTCGGGCAGATCAATGCCCAGCGGCAAGAACGGGTTGATGTCTAGGCAGCGTGCCTCCACATATTGCACGCCGCGAGCCATCAAGGCCTGCACCGGGCGCTCGCCGCTGTCGGTGACGCGCTTGGGGCGAATGTTGGAGTAGTACTCGTTTTCGATCTGCAGAATATTGCTGTTCAGCTGCAACCATTCACCGTTCTTTTGCGTGCCGATTTCGGCATAGGCCGGGTACGGTGTGGCTACGGCTTTGCGCAGGCTGTAGGTGTAGCTGCTGAGGTTGTCATAGCAGGGCGTTAGGCCGCTTTGCGCACTGCTCTGGTAGCCGAGGTCGCTCATGCGCAGGCTAGTGGCATAAGGCAGGTACAGGGTGTGCTCGTCGAACTGTTCTAGCTGGTGCGCGCGACCGCGTAAGAAGCCTGAGTCCAGCGCCGGCGAGGCGCCAAATAGGTACATCAACAGCCAGCTGGCGCGGCGGAAATTGCGGATCAGGCCGATATAGCGCGCCGACTGATAATCACGGGCACTTTGCTGATCGCCATCCAGCGCCTGTAACAGTGGCCAAACCGCTTCCGGCAGGGAGAAGTTGTAATGAATACCGGCAATGCACTGCATGCTTTTGCCATAGCGCAGCGCTAGGCCTTGTCGGTACACGTACTTCAGGCGACCAATATTCGAGCTGCCATAGCGGGCGATCGGAATGTCCGCCTCGCTCGGTAATGGACAGGGCATCGATGGGCTCCACAGCAATTCATCGCCTAGCTGGCTGTAGGCATAGCGATGAATCTGCTCAAGGTCGGCCAAGGTTTGCGCCACATCCGGCTCAGCGGGAGTAATGAACTCAAGCAGCGACTCGGAGTAATCAGTAGTGATTTGCGGGTGGGTGAGGGCTGAACCCAAGGCTTGCGGGTGGGGGGTCAGGGCGAGCTGGCCGGCCGCGTCAACCCGTAAGCATTCGCGCTCAATCCCGTGCAGGCATTGGCTGAGCAGTGGCAAATTGGCCGGCTCAGCGAGTAGTTCTAAGCGACGAGAAAGCAGAGTGTTCAAAATTTGATTCCTTGAAGGCAGCCCTTCACACGTCAGTCGCCTCAATATGGGGACGCCGCAGCCGCGCTGCAAGGGTGAAGAGATAACCACGTGTGTTGCGCTGTGCTGTGGCACGGGCATGTAGCACGGCTATGGCGCGCCGACTCGGCATGATTTTAGCCAAGCCTAGCGCAGAATGAATGGCGGCACTTGTGTCTGCGCGACACGTTGTACTGGCGCGCGCCACGCTGGTTGCGAGCCACGCGGTGGTGCTGCTGGCAGGTTACTTCTTCTTCATTTGTTTGGCCCCGGCAAACAGGGCAGCCATGCCTGGGTTTACCGGCGCGGGCTTGTCCTGGCTGGAATGCCGCTCGCTACGAGGGGCGTTGCCCTTGTTGGCGCCGTTGCGCGGGCCTTCGACCTTCTCGCCGGGCGTGTCGCCCATGCGCATGCTCAGGGCCACGCGGTTGCGCGGGATGTCCACTTCCATGACTTTAACCCGCACGATGTCGCCCGCTTTGACCACTTCATAGGGGTCTTTGACGAACTTCTCCGACAGGGCGGAGATATGCACCAAACCGTCTTGATGCACGCCGATGTCGACGAAGGCGCCGAAGTTGGTCACGTTGGTGACCACGCCTTCCAGCTGCA
>JBBKVZ010000329.1:0-7557 GCA_037968715.1 Pseudomonas sp. | reverse complement strand
AAGCGTCTGGCGCCGTCTCATCGGCAAAAGTCAGTACCTGCTGCAACGCCTCGATGGTGTAAGGACGCGGAGTCACCACATTATCGAACACCGCCAACTGCTCACGCAGCTTGTCCAGTTTAGGCGTGGTGGCGCGCGGATAACCGTACAAACTCATGCGCTGGCGATTAGTCGACTCGCCCAGCACCAACACCAAGGTGCTCGGCAAATCGGCGTGTTTATCCTGCATATTGTCCAGCGGGGCAATTCTGGCGTTGTCGGCCAGCAACAACTGCATGTCGGCGAGTTGTTCGCGGTATTTGCGATAGCCCACCACCAATTGCCACGGCACCGCAGGCTCAACCCGCGCTTCAAACTTCTCGAAGGCCTGCTGCAAAGTTGCGCGCTTTTTGATTTGCTTGCCTAGTGGATACACCAGCACCCCAACAAACAGCGCCAAACTCAAGATCAGGGATTGCTTGCGGGTAAAGCGCAGCGCACGCACACGCTTCCAGAGCAGCCAGGCAACCAAGGTGTAAACCAGATACACCGGCACCATCCACCAAGCAAAGTACTGAGTAAAATACTCACTGCTCTCGGCCATGTTGGATTCGAACATGATAAAAATCACGCTCTGCGAGAACTGCTGACCGTAGATGCAGAAATAGCCCAGGCCAACCAGCGAACACAGCCACAAAACCACCCCGATGGTGCCGGTAATCGCCCGTGCCTTGCTCGGAAATAGCAGCACCGGAATCAGCCAGATGCCGCTCATCAGCATGGCCTGGCGAAAGTTCTCAAAACCGCTGGTGCCCGTTAGCTGGATCAGTAGATGGGTGACGCCAGAGAAGTACCAGAAAAACAGGAACAACCAACCCAGCCCTGCCCAATCCATACCTTGCCGGCCTTCGGCCTGCGCTGCTGCTTGCATTGATGTTTCTCCACCTAACGTTCAAGCGCCACCACACGCAAAGCGGTGGCGAACCGTAATAAACAGACACTATTGGAATAATTCTATCCACTACGACGTGAAAAACATGTCATCCAGGCACCGCGCGGCACTAATCATGGCCAGATAAACCCACCGCCCAGCGGCAGAAGTCCGCGTACACGATGAATAAAGCCCTTCACGAAAAAGCCCCCGCCATCAAAGATGGCGGGGGCTTTTTTTAAGCGCCGTAAAGGCTACTTATTTGCTGCTTTTCTTGCTGGCGCGAGTACGCTCGCTTTCACCAAGAATTTTCTTACGCAGACGAATCGACTTAGGCGTTACTTCGCAAAGTTCGTCTTCCTGCACGAACTCCAGCGCTTGCTCCAAGGTGAAACGGATTGGCGGAACCAAAGCAATGGTTTCGTCCTTACCCGATGCACGCATGTTGTCGAGCTTCTTACCCTTGGTAGGGTTGATGCCCAGGTCGTTGTCGCGGCTGTTGATGCCGACGATTTGACCTTCGTACACGTCTTCGCCGTGACCGAGGAACAACTTACCACGGGCCTGCAGGGTTTCCAGCGAGTAAGTCAGTGCCTTACCGGTCGCCACCGAAACTAGTACACCGTTCTGACGGCCGGACATGTCGCCGGACTTCATCGGAGCGTAACGGTCGAAGATGCTGGTCAGAATGCCGCCACCACAGGTGATGGTTAGGAACTCGTTACGGAAACCGATCAAACCACGGGCCGGGATGTTGTACTCAAGGCGCACACGGCCCTTGCCATCCGGAACCATGTTGGTCAGGTCGCCTTTACGCACACCCATCTGTTCCATCAACGCGCCCTGATACTCTTCTGGCAAGTCGATGGTGACGTTTTCGAACGGCTCGTGCTTAACGCCGTCGATGTTGCGGATGATCACTTCTGGACGACCCACACCCATTTCGAAGCCTTCGCGACGCATGGTTTCGATCAGTACCGACAAGTGCAACTCGCCACGGCCAGACACCTTGAACTTATCAGCGGTGTCGCCTTCTTCAACGCGCAGAGCCACGTTGAACAACAGCTCTTTGTCCAGACGCTCACGGATGTTCCGGCTAGTGACGAACTTGCCTTCTTTACCGCAGAACGGCGAGTCATTTACCTGGAAGGTCATGCTCACGGTTGGCTCATCAACCGACAACGGCTTCATCGCTTCGACGTTCTGTGGGTCGCACAGGGTGTCGGAGATGAACAGCTCGTCGAAACCACTGATGCAGACGATGTCGCCAGCAGCAGCTTCTTCAACGTCAACGCGGTGCAGACCGTGGTGACCCATCAGCTTAAGGATACGGCCGTTACGGCGCTTGCCGTCAATGTCGATGGCGACCACCTGAGTGTTCGGCTTAACGCGACCACGGGCAATCCGGCCAACGCCGATAACACCGAGGAAGCTGTTGTAGTCCAGTGCCGAGATTTGCATCTGGAACGGACCATCACGGTCAACTTGTGGCGCAGGAACGTGGTCAACAATGGCCTGATACAACGGGGTCATGTCTTCCGCCATTTCGGCGTGATCCAAACCAGCAATACCGTTCAGGGCCGAGGCGTAAATAACCTTAAAGTCCAACTGCTCTTCGGTGGCACCGAGGTTGTCGAACAGGTCGAAGATTTGATCCAGAACCCAGTCTGGACGTGCGCCCGGACGGTCAACCTTGTTGATCACCACGATCGGACGCAGGCCGGCTTCGAAAGCCTTCTTGGTTACGAAGCGGGTTTGCGGCATTGGGCCGTCTTGGGCGTCAACCAGCAGCAACACCGAGTCAACCATCGACATTACCCGCTCAACTTCGCCGCCGAAGTCGGCGTGACCTGGGGTGTCAACGATGTTGATGTGGTAGCCGCCCCAGTTAATGGCGGTGTTCTTGGCCAAAATGGTAATGCCGCGCTCTTTTTCCTGGTCATTGCTGTCCATTACGCGCTCGTCGTTGAGCTCGTTGCGCTCAAGGGTGCCGGACTGACGCAGGAGTTTGTCTACCAGGGTGGTCTTACCGTGGTCAACGTGAGCAATGATGGCGATGTTACGTAGATTTTCGATCACTTTTGTATCTCGATCAGAGGATTCGGTGTGCCGCCTAGTTTAGGCCGCAATGAACAAACAGTCTCATGCAACTGTGACAATGGTCAGTCAGGAGGGCGATGGCGGATGCTGCCACCATTCAGTCCTGGGATTTTATGCCGGACGATAAACGCGCACATTGGCATGCCCCTCGCTCAGCAAGTGGTGGGCATGTAGGCGGCTCATCACCCCCTTGTCGCAATACAACAGGTACTGGCGCCCAGCATCCAGCTCCTTGAAGCGGCTGTTCAAAGCAAAGAACGGCAGCGTTTGAACTTCGATATCGCCTAACTGCAGCGGTGCATCTTCCAGCGCATCAGGATGACGGATATCCAGCACGATGTGGCCAGGCAAAGCCTCGATCACTTCTTCGACTTGAATATCGCGGCCCAATTCTTCCATTACATGGTCAATCGACACCAGCCGGGCATTGGCGATGGCACGTTCCAGCACCGCCATGTCCATTTGTTCTTCCTCGTACACCACACGCGGCAGCTTGGCTCGCGTGGTCGGGCCGACCGAAATCACCCCGCAGTATTCCGGCATATGTTTGGCGAACTCGGCGGTGCCGATCTCGCTGGCGGTGTCGATAATGTCTTGCTTGTGGCTGGCGATTAACGGGCGCAGGACTAATTTGTCGGTCACCGCATCAATCACCGACAAATTAGTCAGCGTTTGACTGGCGACTTGGGAAATAGCCTCACCGGTTACCAACGCGTCGATTTCTAAACGGTCAGCAATCGAACCGGCGGCGCGCAACATCATGCGCTTAAGGATCACACCCATATGGGCGTTATCCACCTTGCCAAGGATTTCGCCGAGCACCTCTTCAAAGGGCACACTGACAAACAGCACGCGGTGCGAGCTGCCGTATTTAGCCCACAGGTAATGCGCCACTTCCATCACGCCAAGTTCGTGCGCGCGACCACCTAAATTAAAGAAGCAAAAGTGGCTGAGCAGACCGCGACGCATCATTTGATAAGCCGCCACCGTCGAGTCGAAACCGCCCGACATCAACACCAGCGTCTGTTCCACAGAGCCCAGCGGGAAACCGCCAAGGCCATTGTGCTGGTGATGAATGACAAACAAACGCTGGTCGCGAATTTCCATGCGCACCAATACTTGCGGTGCCTTTAACTCAATACCCGCGGCGCCGCATTGTTGGCGCAACTGGCTACCCACGTAACGCTCCACTTCCATCGAGGTGAAGCTGTGCTTGCCGCCGCGCTTACAGCGTACGGCAAATATTTTGCCCGGCAATAAGTCCGCATAGTGCGCCTTGCACTTGGCCACGATGTCATCTAAGTCGCCCAGCGGGTACTCGTTGACCTCAAGGAAATGGGTGATTCCCGGTGTGCAACACAGGCACTCAATAATGGCGTTAAGCGTCTTCGGCTCAACAACCTTAGTGTGCAGTTCCAGATTGTCCCACATGCCGGCAACCGTAACGTCTGGATCCAGCTCACGCAAAACCGAGCGAATATTCTTCGCTAACTGGCGGATAAACTGCTTACGCACCGGCCGGCTTTTTATGGTGATTTCTGGAAAGACTTTTACGATAAGTTTCATGGCAATAGCGCGTGGCATAGGGACCAAAAAAGAGGGGCGCGGATTATAGCGGAAATCGCTCAAGGTTTAACCAACTATCTGCACCGCACCCAGTCACGCACCAACAAGAAGCATAAAAATGGTCATTGCTCAGTATTGGTGCGCTAAATATTCCAGCCCAGTGCAGGCAATACCCCGCATCCACGACTTATCCACAAATTATTTAACTAAAAAGCACTGGCATACATATTGCTCTCTTGTGAGAGAGGCTGCCTTGTGGAGTATTATCGCCCCCGGCACCAAATGTATCAGTGGGCTAACTTAACTCAGCCCTAATTAAACTGGAGGACACCATGTCGAAGGCGCTTCAATTAATCAAAGATCACGACGTGAAGTGGGTTGACCTGCGCTTCACCGACACCAAAGGCAAGCAGCACCACGTAACCATGCCGGCACGTGATGCTTTCGAAGAAGACTTCTTCGAAGTTGGCAAGATGTTCGATGGTTCCTCCATTCATGGCTGGAAAGGCATCGAAGCCTCCGACATGATTCTGCTACCAGTAGACAGCACTGCAGTGATCGATCCGTTCACTGAAGACCCAACGTTGATTCTGGTCTGCAACATCATCGAGCCGTCGACCATGCAAGGCTACGACCGCGACCCGCGTTCGATCGCCACCCGTGCCGAGGAATACCTGAAGACCACCGGTATCGGCGATACCGTTTTCGTCGGCCCAGAACCAGAGTTCTTCATCTTCGACGAAGTGAAGTTCAAATCTGACATCTCTGGCTCGATGTTCAAAATCTACTCAGAGCAAGGTTCGTGGATGTCCGACCAGGACGTCGAAGGCGGCAACAAAGGCCACCGTCCGGGCGTTAAAGGTGGTTACTTCCCAGTTCCGCCATTCGACCACGATCACGAAATCCGTACTGCCATGTGCAACGCCATGGAAGAAATGGGTCTGATCATCGAAGTTCACCACCACGAAGTGGCGACTGCTGGCCAGAACGAAATCGGCGTGAAGTTCAACACCTTGGTTGCCAAGGCTGACGAAGTTCAAACCCTTAAGTACTGCGTGCATAACGTTGCAGATGCCTACGGCAAAACCGCAACCTTTATGCCTAAGCCACTCTACGGCGACAACGGCTCGGGCATGCACGTGCACTTGTCGATCGCTAAAGACGGCAAGAACACCTTCGCTGGCGAAGGCTATGCCGGCCTGTCTGACACCGCTCTGTACTTCATCGGCGGTATCATCAAGCACGGTAAGGCTCTGAACGGCTTCACTAACCCGGCCACCAACTCGTACAAGCGTTTGGTACCAGGCTTCGAAGCCCCAGTAATGCTGGCTTACTCGGCACGTAACCGTTCAGCCTCGATCCGTATTCCATACGTTTCTAGCCCACGCGGTCGTCGTATCGAAGCACGCTTCCCTGATCCAGCAGCTAACCCATACTTGGCGTTCGCAGCGTTGTTGATGGCCGGCCTAGACGGCATCCAGAACAAGATTCACCCAGGCGATGCTGCCGACAAGAACCTTTACGACCTGCCACCAGAAGAAGCCAAGCTGATCCCGCAGGTGTGCGGCAGCTTGAAAGAAGCACTGGAAGAGCTGGACAAAGGCCGTGCGTTCCTGACTAAGGGCGGCGTATTCAGCGATGATTTCATCGACGCTTACATCGCACTGAAAAGTGAAGAAGAAATCCAGGTGCGCACTTTCGTGCACCCATTGGAATACGACCTGTACTACAGCGTCTAAGTCCAAAGTAACTGCCCCGGCAGTCACACAGAGGCCTCCTTCGGGAGGCCTTTTTTATGCCTGCGATCCAGTCACTTAGCCTGCAAAGCAATCGTTGCAGCCGATTTTATTGAGCACAAAGCACACGCTGACCGCACAAAACTTGCCAGTTAGCGCAAGCAATGCAAGGCTTAGCACTTAGCCAACTCGGGAGTTTACCCATGCGCCCTTTACTTGCCTGCCTACTGCTAACCCTTAGCCTGCCTGCGGCAGCACAGATTTACAGCTACACCGATGCCAACGGCAACACGGTGTTCACCAACGAGCCACCTCAAGGCAGCAACCCCACCGTTATTAACCTACCCGAAACCAATACCATTGCAGCGCCCCCCGTCAGTGACAGTGCCGACAATGGCTCAGCAACTGCCGATGCGACGCAAGCAGCGTTTTCTTTGCTGCAACTTACCGGCCTGCCCTCGGATGAGGCCTTGCGCGCCAACAATGGCAGCTTTCGTGTGGGCGTCAGCAGCGTTCCCGCAATCAGCGCTAGCCAACAATTACAGCTAGTAGTAGACGGCCAGCCTTATGGTCAGCCAAGCAGTGCACCGCCCCTGCAGGTGAGCAACTTGCCACGTGGCGAGCACAGCTTGGCCGTACGGGTGCTTAGCGGCGATCGTGTCGTGCAACAGAGCAACACCGTGACCTTTACCGTGCAGCGCGTTGCCCTTGGAACCCCTACGGCGACTCCGCGCAATTGAATAGCCGACTCTTTATGCAACGCTTTTTGCTGATGATCCTGCTTGGCTGCTTCAGCCTGCCTGCGCTCGCTGAGGTGTATACCTATACCGACGCGGACGGCAATCGAGTCTTTACCGACCACCCAAAACCGGGCAACGCCAAACGTGTAGAAATGGCCCCGATCAACTCAATGGGCCAGCCTAACGTACCTCGCAAACCGGTAGCCTTGACCGAAACACCGATCAAAGCACCGGACTACCAGATGCTGCGCATTTTGGTGCCCGAGCCTGATGCGGTGATCAACGATGGCACCGGCGACATAGTGGTCAGCGCCAGCAGCGAACCTGCCTTGCTGCCTAATCACAACTACCGATTGCTGGTCGACGGCCAGCCCAGCGCCGAACCGAGCCGCAGCCCAGTGTTTCCGGTGCAAGGCTTGGAGCGCGGCACTCACCAACTCGCGGTGGAGATTCTGGATGCCCAAGGCCGAACGCTGGAGCGCACACCCAACCAACCGCTGCATAT
>JBBKVZ010000328.1:0-4409 GCA_037968715.1 Pseudomonas sp. | reverse complement strand
TAAAGCTGGAGAAAGTGGTCAAACCACCCAGCACACCAACGGTTATACCCGTGCGTAGCACCAGTGGAATATCGGTGCGCAGCAAAAAGTAGGCGGATATAAAGCCGATCAAAAAACAGCCGAGCAGATTCACCGCGATAGTTGCCAGATAAAAGTGCCGCGGCCAATGAGCGGCTACCCAGGCACTGGTTAGAAAACGCGCCACGGAACCCAGCGCACCGCCGACGGCCACAGCCAAGGCAACTTTGATCATGGTTTTCTCCTTTGCCGCAGGCTTTGGCTGTCTAGCTTGGCCAGGTGCGCGAGCTTGTCACCAATCTTCAGCTCCAAACCGCGCGGCACGGGCTGGTAAAAGCGCTGCGCGGGCAGTTGCTCGGGTAAATAGTTTTCACCGGCGGCATAGGCTTCAGGCTCATCGTGGGCGTAACGGTATTCATCGCCGTAGCCCAACTCTTTCATCAGCTTGGTCGGCGCATTGCGCAGGTGCAGCGGTACTTCCAACGAGCCATGCTCGGCGGCAGCACGCATAGCAGCCTTAAAACCCATGTACACCGCATTGCTTTTTGGGGCGCAGGCTAAATAAGTGATGGCCTGCGCCACCGCTAGTTCACCTTCCGGACTACCGAGGCGCTCTTGCACCTCCCAAGCAGCCAAACACACGCTCAAGGCGCGCGGATCCGCGTTGCCGATATCTTCACTGGCCATGCGCACGACGCGCCGGGCGATATACAGCGGATCGCAACCACCATCGAGCATGCGGGCAAACCAATACAAGCCGCCGTCGGCATTCGAGCCGCGCACAGATTTGTGCAATGCGGAAATTTGATCGTAAAAAGCTTCACCGCCCTTATCAAAGCGCCGACGGCTATCGCCAAGTAAATCGAGCAGTAACTCTTCAGAAATAGCGCTGCCGTCTTCAGCCAGGTCAGCGGCATTTTCCAGCAGATTTAACAGCCGGCGGCCATCGCCATCGGCAGCCGACAGGAGCATTTTGAAACTGGCCTCTGGCAAGCTCAGTTGTTGCTTGCCCAAACCCTTCTCTTCGTTCAGCGCACGACTGACCAGCTTGCGCATGGCCATTTCATCGAGACTCTGCAAAACATACACGCGCGCCCGCGAGAGCAACGCGTTGTTTAATTCAAATGAGGGATTCTCGGTGGTGGCACCAATGAAAATCAGCGTGCCATCTTCGACGTAAGGCAGAAAGGCATCTTGTTGCGACTTATTGAAACGATGCACTTCATCAACAAACAAAATCGTCCGCCGAGCATATTGCGCAGCCTGTTGCTTGGCGACTTCGACTGCCTGGCGGATTTCCTTGACCCCGGAAAGCACCGCCGAGAGCGTTTCAAAATGTGCCTCTGAGACTTGCGCCAGCAAGCGCGCCAAGGTGGTTTTACCCACGCCTGGTGGCCCCCAGAAGATCATCGAGTGCAGCGACCCCTGCTCCAGCGCCTCGCGCAGCGGTTTGCCCGGTGCCAGCAAGTGCTGCTGGCCGACATATTCATCCAGGCTGGTTGCACGCAAGCGGGCGGCCAGTGGCTGGGCGATCGGCGTTGTGCGGAATAAATCCATGAGGTCTAACTGCAGCCTTGTACAAATTAAGCGTTATTGCTCTATCACGTCAGCGCCAGCCGGCACCTGAAAGGTGAACTGGGCAGCATCCAGCGGTTCGTTCATCTTCACGCCAAGAAACAAAATATTGGTGCGCTGCCCCACGCTGTCGATCAACTGCATATCGTTGATCACACCATTGCGAAACGACAACCGCAGGTTGTCAAACAAACTGTCTTTGGCCTTGGGCTTCAAGATGAAGTCGACCACGCTGCCGCCTTCCTTGTAGCTAACCGCAAAGTTCTCGCTGATTTTCGATATATCGCCAGACAACAACAATGCCGGTGTATGGGTCAGGCGCTGATCTAGTACCTGAATGGTGACTTGATTCAGATCAGGGTCATACAGCCAGACTTTTTTACCATTGGAGACCAGTACCTGCTCGGCTGGAGCATCGGTATGCCAGCGAAACAATCCGGGGCGTTTGAGTGACAACTCCCCCGCCGTTTCTTGCAGTTGAGTGCCGGAGCCGTCTAGGGTCAATTGCGAAAACCGCGCGGTGAGCATTTGAGCTTGGCTCAATAGCGCAGTTAAACGGGCGACGGCCGCCGCATCGTCTGCATATGCAGGGGCAACAACAAACGCCATAACGGCCAGTAACAGCATGCGAAAAGCGCGCATGGAAATCCTCTTAAGGTTGGTTAGGCTGATCAGTCGCGAATTGGACTCGGAGCTATGACCTCGCGCGAGCCATTTGTGCTCATGGAAGTTACAACACCGGCCATTTCCATCGCTTCAACCATGCGCGCGGCGCGGTTGTAGCCAATTTTAAGTTTGCGCTGCACGGATGAAATAGACGCCCGACGGCTTTCGGTAACAAAGCGCACAGCCTCATCATAGAGCGGGTCTTCTTCACTGCCCTCGCTGCCTTCACCGCTGCCAGCATCAAAACCGCTGCCAGGTTCTTCTACACCAGCAAGGATCTCTTCGATGTAGTCAGGTGCGCCGCGCAACTTCCACGCCTCCACCACCCGATGAACCTCTTCATCAGAAACAAAAGCGCCATGTACCCGAATCGGCAAGCCAGTGCCCGGTGGCAGGTACAGCATGTCGCCATGCCCAAGCAACTGTTCAGCACCGCCTTGATCGAGGATGGTCCGTGAGTCGATTTTGCTGGAAACCTGAAAAGCCATACGAGTCGGAATGTTGGCCTTGATCAGGCCAGTAATCACATCCACCGACGGCCGTTGCGTGGCCAGAATCAAGTGAATTCCGGCCGCACGAGCTTTCTGTGCAATGCGTGCGATCAGCTCCTCAACCTTCTTGCCGACCACCATCATCATGTCGGCAAACTCGTCGACGATGACCACTATGGTCGGCAGGGTTTTTAGCAGTGGCGCTTCGTCTTGCATGTTTTCGCGGCGATACAGCGGATCGCTGAGCGGTGTGCCGGCTTCTTCGGCATCTTTAACTTTGCGGTTGAACCCCGCCAAGTTACGCACGCCCATGGCGGCCATTAACTTGTAGCGCCGCTCCATCTCGGCCACACACCAGCGCAGAGCGTTGGCGGCCTCTTTCATATCGGTGACCACCGGACACAACAGATGCGGAATGCCTTCGTAGATCGACAACTCGAGCATTTTCGGGTCAATCATAATCAGGCGTGCATGCTCGGGTGTCGACTTGAACAATATCGACAAAATCATCGCATTAACGCCCACTGACTTACCCGAGCCCGTAGTGCCGGCAACCAGCAAGTGGGGCATTTTTGCCAGGTCGGTAATTACCGGACGGCCGCCAATGTCGTGGCCCAGTGCCAAGGTCACTGGCGACTTGGCCTCATCAAATTCAGTGGACGATAACACTTCGGAAAAACGCACGATTTGCCGGTCTTCATTGGGTATCTCAATACCCACGGTGGTTTTGCCCGGAATAACCTCAACCACCCGCACGCTGATTAAGGCCAGTGAACGCGCGAGGTCTTTAGCCAGCCCTGAAATTCGACTGACCTTGATGCCGGCCGCCGGTTGTATTTCAAAGCGGGTAATTACCGGCCCCGGATGCACTGATTCGACGATTACCTCGACGCCAAACTCTTTGAGTTTGATTTCCAGCAACCGCGACATAGCCTCCAAAGACTCCGGCGAAAAGCTTTTTTGCTTTTTCTCGGCAGCATCAAGAATAGAGATCGGCGGCAGACTGCCTTCAATCGCGCTATCGACAAACAGCGATGCTTGTTTTTCTTTGAGCACGCGCTTACTCGGCTCTGCTGGCTTGGCTGCTGACAGCGGCGTGATCACCGGGGCAGGACGCGTCTCACGAGCACTCATGTGCTGACTAAGGGCTTCTTCACGTTCAAGCAGCAACGCCTTAACCTTGGCTTGCTCGCGAGGGTTCTTCTGCATCGGCGCGGTCACACTACTGACCTGATCATCTACATCACGCAGTTGTTGCGCTAATTGCTTGCGCTGTACTCGAGAATTCCACCAGCGATTGAGCAAGCTTTGCATAAGCTCAAAGAGGTCAAGGGTGATCTTGCCGGTGATATCCATCACCTTGAACCAAGAGAGGTCGCTAAACACTGTCAAACCAAACAGAAACAGCGCTAAAAACATCAGCGTACTGCCCTGCACTCCCAGCGCTCGTTCGGCTAATTGACCCAGGCTCTCACCCAGCGCACCACCCGCCGATCCCGGCAAGCTGTTACCCGGATCAAAGTGGATAAAGGCCAAGGCCGAACCGGACAACACCAAAAATACCAAGCCGATCATTCGCCACGAGAATAACCAGCCACTCCAGTCGAAGGGCTGATGGCGATCGCGAAATACCTGCCAAGCCTTGGATGCCAGCAGCAG
>JBBKVZ010000327.1:0-5804 GCA_037968715.1 Pseudomonas sp. | reverse complement strand
TTTATCAGCGTGGCCTTGCTGTTGTTCGTGTTCACCACCCTGATCTACAACTACTACTTGGGTGAAAACGCGCTGGGTTTTTTCACCACCAAGCGCTGGCCGGTACAGGTCTACCGCGTAATGGTGATAGTGCTGGTGCTTTGGGGTTCGATGCAGGACTTAGGCACGGTGTTCGCCTTTGCCGACGTGACCATGGGTTTGCTGGCAATTGCCAACTTGATCGCTCTGGCGCTGCTGTTTAAAACCGGCCTGCGCCTGATGCGCGACTACGACCAGCAAATTAAAGACGGTGTGGTGTCGCCGGTATTTGATCCGAAAAACTTTGCCGACCTAGACCTCGATGCCGCTGCTTGGCCGAATCAGCCAACCCCGCAAGCGGTAATCAATCAGGCGGAAATCGGCGATCGCGTTCACCAACGCTAAGCCTCGCTGATCACCCACAGGGGGCGTCGCTCCCCTGTGGGTCCTGTTTATCCGGTATGCATGGGGCATAGGCGTTATCCTGCGCCACAACCGCCACGATTCAGGAAACGCCATGAAACCTGCGCAAAAGTTGTTGCTGCTCTACACCGGCGGCACCATCGGCATGCAAATGAGCGCCACCGGTTTGATTCCCGCCTCCGGTTTTGAAGTGCGCCTGCGCGCCGAACAGGCGGCCCACCCGGATCGCCCGGTGCCCCACTGGTTATTCCACGAACTGCTGCCGCCGCTAGACAGCGCGAACATGACCCAAGCCAACTGGCTGAGCATGTGCGCTGCCATCGTTGCTGGAGTGGACGAACACGGTTGTGATGGCGTGCTGTTGCTGCACGGTACCGACACCTTGGCCTACAGCGCCGCCGCGCTGAGTTTTTTGCTCCTCGGCCTGAATGTGCCGGTGATTTTGACCGGCTCGATGCAACCCGCAGGCGTGGCCAATGGCGATGCTTGGCCGAACTTATTCGGCGCCCTCGCACTGCTCGCCAGTGGCGTAGAAGCCGGGGTTTATCTGTATTTCAATGGCAGCCTGCTACATGGCGCGCGAGCCAGCAAACTGCAAAGCGAAGCCTTCTCGGCATTTACGGTCAGCCCGCGACCGCGCCACGGCCAACGCGCCGGCGCACTGCCGGCCGCGCTGCACTACCAGCAAGTACGCCGCCCGGTGAACGTTGCAATTCAACCGTTGTTCCCCGGCTTAGGCGCCGCACAAGTGCGCGCAGTGCTCGACAGTGGCGTCGAGGCCCTGCTGCTGGAGTGTTACGGCAGCGGCACCGGCCCGGCCGACAATCTCGAACTGCTCGCGGCACTTGAGCAGGCCCATGCGCGCGGCGTGGTGTTGGCGGCAATCAGCCAATGTCCAGAAGGCCATGTAGAGTTCGGCGTGTATGCCGCCAGCAGCCAATTGGCTAGCGTCGGCTTAATTGGTGGCGGCGGGATGGGCCGTGAAGCGGCGCTGGGCAAACTGTTTAGCCTGCTCGGCGCCGGCCTATCGCAGGCAGAGGTCGAGCGCCTGTTCGCCCTCGACCTGTGTGGTGAGTTAGCCGACTGAGCCGACTGAGCCGCGTGACGGCTCAGTGCTTAGCCTAGAACTTCTCTGGGCGCAGCACTTCGACCTGGGCCAAGTAGCAGACCATGGCAAAGTTGGCGTAGTACTTGGCTTGCAAGTGCGCAGCTAGGCGCTCGGCCAGCTCACGGGCGCAGATGATTTCCACGCGGATATTGCCGTCGGTGTCCCAGCCGGCGCTACGCACGCCGCGCCCACCACTGCCTCGGGCGTCGGAGATGGTCCAGCCGGGAGCGCCGAGTTGCAGCAAGTCACTGAGCAGTTTTTTCTCCAGCGCCGCTTCGCAGATTACCGTCAGCAGAGTTCGTAGATGTGCGCTCATATCAGTTGCCCCAAACCATCATCTGTTCGGCCAGCCACAGATAGAGCGGGATGCCGAACAATATATTGAAGGGGAAGGTAATCCCCAATGAAGCCGTCAGCGACAGTGACGGATTAGCCTCCGGCAGCGCCAAACGCATGGCCGCCGGCACCGCGATATAAGACGCCGACGCCGCCAACGTGGCGAGCACCGCCGTACCGCCCAGCGACAAGCCCATGCCGCGGGCCAGCAGCGCACCAATCAGCGCACCGAGCAACGGCATCAGCAGGGCGAACACGGCCAAACGCAGACCATGCTTTTTCAGCGCGCCGAGCTGCCCAGAGGCGATCAGGCCCATCTCCAGCAGAAAGAACGCCAGCACCGGTTTGAACATGCCGGTGTACAACGGCTCCAATGGCTTGATCGCCTCTTTGCCGGCCACCGCACCAATGATCAGACCGCCGAGCAGCAGCACGATGCTTTTGCCGAGAAAGATCTCCCGGCCCAGCGCCCGCCAGTTGGTGTCGCGGGCAATGCCCTTGGCCAAGATAATGCCGACCAGAATTGCCGGAATTTCCAGAATCGCCACAAACAGCGGCATGTAACTCTCGAAGTAGATGTTGCGCGCAGTCATATACGCCACCACCACGGCAAAAGTACCGGCACTCACCGAGCCATAGTGCGCCGCGACAGCCGCCGCATTGACCCGGTCAAAGCGCAAGCCGCGCAGCAGAGAAAACGCCAATACCGGCAGCAACAGCCCAAGGCCGAGCACCAACGCCGCTTGACCAAACAGTTTGGCGCTGGCCTGCGTGGCCAGCTCCACGCCACCGTGCAGACCAATGGCCAGCAACAGCAGAATCGACAGGGTTTCATACAGCGCCGGCGGTAACTTCAACTCACTTTTCAGCAAGCCGGCAGTCAGGCCGAATACAAAGAACAAGACAACTGGATCGAGCCCCACTTGGATAACCTCGGTTAACTAAACATCGACAAAAAAAGGGGCGCTGAATGCGCCCCGATTTATTTACGCCTCAATTTCTATCAGCACTTCACCCGGCGTTACCCGGTCGCCTTTGACGATATGAATCGCCTTGACGGTGCCGTTGATCGGCGCCTGTACTTCGGTTTCCATCTTCATTGCCTCGGTGATCAATACCGCCTGACCGGCTTTGACCGCGTCGCCTTCCTTAACCAGTACCTCGACGATATTCCCCGGCATGGTGGTGCTCACGTCGCCCGGCGCACTGGCCTGCTTACGCTTGTTGGCGGCGCCGCTAACGAACTGATTAAGCGGCTCAAACACCACTTCTTCTGGCATGCCGTCGAGCGACATATAGAAGTGCCGCTTGCCGTCGGTTTTAACCCCAACCCCGGTGATATCCACCCGGTAAGTTTCGCCGTGCACGTCGATGATGAACTCGGTCGGCACGCCCTCGCCTGGCACAGGGCACAAGCCGCCAAACTCTGGGGTCGGCAACAGGGCTTCCGGCGTTAGGGTACCGGCGGCGCGCTCTTCGAGGAACTTACGCCCGATGTCGGGGAACATCGCATAGGTCAGCACGTCTTCTTCAGACTTAGCCAACGTGCCAATCTCGGCGCGCAGCTTGCTCATTTCCGGCTTGATCAAATCGGCTGGACGCACGTCGATGACTTCTTCGTTGCCGATCGCCTGCTTGCGCAACTTCTCGTTGATCTTGCCCGGCGCCAGACCGTAGCGGCCTTGCAGATAAAGCTTCACCTCGTTGGTGATGGTTTTGTAACGCTCACCCGCCAGCACATTGAACACCGCCTGGCTGCCAACAATCTGCGACGTCGGCGTGACCAGCGGCGGGAAGCCGAGGTCTTCACGCACCTTGGGAATTTCCGCGAACACTTCGTTAATACGACTAAGCGCGCCCTGCTCTTTGAGCTGGTTGGCCAAGTTGGACATCATCCCGCCCGGCACTTGGTTGATCTGCACGCGAGTATCCACGGCGGTGAACTCGCTCTCGAACTGATGGTACTTCTTGCGCACCGCATAGAAGTACAGGCCGATCTCCTGCAGCAGTTCCAAGTTCAGGCCGGTGTCATATTCACTGCCGCGCAGGGCGGCAACCATCGACTCGGTACCCGCGTGGCTGGTGCCCCAAGCGAAGCTGGAGATGGCCGTGTCAATATGCGTCGCACCGGCTTCAATCGCCTTCATCTGACACATCGAGGCCAAGCCTGCGGTGTCATGACTGTGGATAAAGATCGGCAACGACTGCTCGGCCTTCAACGCCTTAACCAGCTCGCTGGTGGCATAAGGGGTGAGCAGGCCGGCCATGTCTTTGATGGCTACCGAGTCGCAACCCATGGCTTGCATCTTTTTCGCCTGTTCGACGAAGGCCTTTACCGTGTGTACCGGGCTGGTGGTGTAGCACAGGGTGCCTTGGGCATGTTTGCCGGCGGCTTTTACCGCCTCGATCGACACACGCAAATTGCGCACATCGTTCATCGCATCAAAAATGCGGAACACGTCGATGCCATTCACCGCCGCCTTGGCCACAAAAGCACGCACCACGTCGTCGCTGTAATGCCGGTAGCCGAGCAGGTTCTGCCCGCGCAAGAGCATCTGCAAGCGAGTGTTTGGCAAGGCCTCTTTAAGTTGGCGCAAGCGCTGCCACGGATCTTCTTTCAAAAAGCGTACGCAGGCGTCGAAGGTGGCGCCACCCCAGACTTCCAGTGACCAGTAGCCCACCTGATCAAGCTTGGGACAAATCGGCAACATGTCTTCGGTGCGCATGCGCGTGGCGATGATCGACTGGTGGGCGTCACGGAGGATGGTGTCGGTAACAAAAATCTTGCTGCTCATGTCTGGATTCCCCTTACAGGCCGGCGTGGGCGGCGATAGCCGTGGCAATCGCCAGGGCCAGGTGCGATGGGTCGCGCTTGATCGAATACTCGGTCAGCTCCGGGTGGGCTTCAACGAAACTGGTGTTGAACTGGCCGCTGCGAAACTCTGGATTACGCAGAATCTCTTGGTAATAGGCGGCGGTGGTTTTCACCCCCTGCACGCGCATGTCGTCCAAGGCGCGCAGGCCACGGTCCAGCGCGTCTTCCCAGGTCAACGCCCAAACCACCAGTTTCAGGCACATCGAATCGTAATACGGCGGAATGGTGTAGCCGGTGTAGATCGCCGTGTCGGTGCGCACCCCAGGCCCGCCGGGCGCGTAGTAACGGGTGATTTTGCCGAAGGAGGGCAGGAAGTTGTTCTTCGGGTCTTCGGCGTTAATCCGAAACTGCAGGGCAAAGCCGCGAAACTGGATGTCTTCCTGCTGCATCGACAGCGGCAAACCCGCAGCGATGCGGATCTGCTCGCGGACGATGTCGATGCCGGTGATTTCCTCAGTGATGGTGTGTTCCACCTGCACCCGAGTGTTCATCTCCATAAAGTACAGCTCGCCGTCTTCGGCGAGCAAAAACTCCACGGTACCGGCGTTCTCGTAACCCACCGCCTTGGCGGCGCGTACCGACAGGTCGCCTATATAGGCACGCTGTTCGGGGGTCAGTTGCGGGCTGGGGGCGATCTCTATCAGCTTCTGGTTACGCCGTTGAATCGAGCAGTCGCGCTCGAACAGGTGCACGGTGTTGCCGAAGCTGTCAGCCAGAATCTGCGCCTCGATATGCTTGGGATTAACGATGCATTTTTCCAGAAACACTTCGGCGCGCCCGAAGGCCTTGGTCGCCTCAGAGATCACCCGTGGGTAAGCCTGCTCCAGTTCGTCGCGGCTGTTGCAGCGGCGAATGCCCCGCCCGCCGCCGCCGTTGGTGGCCTTGAGCATGACCGGGTAACCAATGCGCTCGGCTTCGCGCAGCGCCTCGGCGATATCCGCGAGGTTGCCCTCGGTGCCCGGCGTCACCGGCACGCCGGCTTTGATCATGCTGCGCCGTGCTTCAGTTTTGTCGCCCATGCGGCGAATGACTTCTGCCGATGGG